>CAYTGS010000072.1:0-9893 GCA_964437435.1 uncultured Roseburia sp. | reverse complement strand
ATAATCAAACACCCCGTCGTTCTTTTCCTCTATTACTTTTATCATGTGATAAGTGTACTCACTGTATGGCACTGACACTCCTGTTTCCTTTCCCATCTCAATCAAAGCACCTGCAAGCATGTCAACCTCTGTGTGGCGCTTTGCCATTAAATCCTGTAGCGTGGAATAGCGTGCGCTCTTTTTAGTGTTCCTGTCGGGCTTATTGAATGGGAATGTCTTTATATTAATGCCCTTTGCCATAGCTACAGCCCTTACCTCGTCCCATATTTTGTTGGAAATAAATTTAAGATGTTCGCTGTCATCATATGCTCCTGTTCCAACGTCGGCTATCGCTTGGGGAAGGTTTCTTGAAAGGTTAAGGGCATATTTTTCCCACTGTTCTTTTATTATGTCCCCCGAAAAATTTCCCTTTACCCTTGTACCTTCGAAGAATTTTTCCAAAGCAGCTATTCTATCCGTCTTTTCATCGGAAAACTTCTCTCCATAATAAACACCAAGCGTAACATCAGGATTGAAAATTATTTCATTTTCTTTTCGCTCTGAGGCAATTCTCATGAACGAATAAATTATATTTTTCTCTCCTATTGCCCTTGCAATAATCTCCTCGCTGTCAACTCCGTTTAACAGGCTCATTACAATTGTATTGTCCAAAACAAGCTTTTTCACGTCATCAAGTATGCTTGATAAAGAGCCATACTTTGTGGCAATTAAGACTAAATCTACTTTTCCCGCCTCATCCGCTGTTTTTACAGGAAATGTATGCCTTGTTCCATTTATCATTATGCCTTCTTTTTGAAGACGCTCTTTTCGCCCACCTTCTGCTATCACGCAGAAATCTATCTCTTTCTTATTAATTTTTTCTTCAAGCCCCCATATAAAATATGCGCCAACTGCTCCTGCTCCAATTAAAGCTGCTCTTTTTATTTCCATGTGTTTCCCTCCATTGTGGATTGTCGGTTATAATGGAAAAATTTTCCCCACTTCACCGGCTCATAAATCTTTTTAACCATATGAACGACCTTATTAGTATCACCTTGATTTACAACCACATCATAGCGCCCCTCTATACTTCCAAAGGTAACAGTTTTCTCAACTCCCACAATTGTTTTCAGATATTCCGTCATGTTTTCCTTGGTAGCGTTTTTGTTGTAAATCTTTATATATGAATAGCCAGGGTAATCCTCTGATTTATATTTTAAAACTTTAAGTCCCTTTGTAAGTCCGGCTTGTGAAAGCTTATTATACATATCCTCTATAACCGCATGGGGATACAAAAGCATAAAATAAACCACATCCTGATTATCAGGACAGTTCCTCATTACATAATTTCTATATGGCGAACGCCTAAGCTCTGATACAAGCTTTTTATGAACGCTGTCATTAGTCTCATCATAATAAATTACAAGCAGGTCGTCAATTATAACATTTGTAAAGCAGGAAAGCCCCTGCTTATGTATTAGATTAATTACCTGTCTTGATTTTTCATCTGAAATGACATACACCTTTAAATACATCTTCTTATTTATGTCATATAGAACGGCGCCATCCATTGCGATAACAGGAAGCTTTAGCCTTATTTCCCTTACAGGCTCAATAAGGGATGCCGGTGTCCTATAGGTTGAAATAGTAAATTTTGCCCCGTCATCAATCATGCGGTTTAGCTCAATTTTGCTGTAGTCGCTCATGTTGTCATTCTTACTGAGAAGCGTGTCGTCAAGCCCTGACAAAAATAATATATCATTTCTTTTATTATGTGGCAATGAGGCAGTATTTACACCTATTCCAATAGCAATTCCTATGACAGTATCAAGGAATCTGTTCCACACGAAAAGATAGGGGTTAACATCCGATACGTGATTTACAACAATACTTAGAAATACAACGCAGGAAAAATAAGATGCCTCTTTCTTCTTTATCAAAACCGTCGTGTATAATATCAATATAATCGTAAACGATATTACAACAGCGTCAATAAATTCATTTATACCTATAAATCTTACAGCTTCATTTCTAGCAAGCAGATAAACAAGGCCAAATACAGCACCTATACATGTGCCTATAAATCTCTGAGCTGCATTTTTCCTCGATTTATCAACATACACCTGAATACACCACAGCGCTGCAAGCTGTGAATAAAATACGATACCGCTGTTTCCCCTAATCATTGATACAAGGTAACAAAGCAGTATCGCTATTGCAGATTTTATAATTCGCATTCCGATTGGCGGAAAAGAATTTTTAATTAATTTTCCCATTTATCCCTCACAATTTGAGCAAGTATCTGGGCTGTTCCCTCCACCCCGAAATAGCTGCTGTCAATCATAATGTCCTTGTTGTCAAAAACCGTCTTGACCTCCGGGCAGTATTTTTTCTGGTAGTTTGTCCTTGCGGCATCAACCTCCCTAATCATTTTAGACGCCGTCTTTTCATCCATCATAAGCTCATTCACGCAATTATACATTCTAGCATCATACGGTGCATATATGTATACATTCAGATGATTTTTGTAATCCATTAATATGCTGTCCGCACATCTTCCAACAATAATACATGACTCCTTTGCTGCCATGTCCCTTATGATGTTTCGCTGTACAGCAAAAATCTCGTCTGTGATACTGTTGTAAATTCCCATATTGAATGTGCGTTTTTTCTTGATAAGCGAAGGTTTTGCACTTTCCTCAGCGTCGCTTACCGCCTTCACCGAAAGACCCATTCGCTTTGCGGTTGCATCCACTATATCCCTGTCAAGGTAATCCACACCAAGTATTTTTGACATACGCTCCGCAATGGTACGTCCCATACTTCCAAACTGTCTCGATATGGTTACTACATACTGCTCCATATAAAACCTCCCCTAACATTCCATGTTTATATTGCTTACCTGTACTCTGACATTCTTCTTATCCTTATTCTGCATACTTCTCACTATACATGATATGGTAAAATTTATGATGAAATAAATCAGTGCCGCACACCCAAATAATACAAATACATCCGACACATTGATATTTCCAGTCCCATTATACATGTTGGCAGAGCTTAGTATCTTCTTAACTCTTGACATAAGCTCAATTGTCGCCACGTTTGCAAGATATGATGAATCCTTCACCGTAGTGATTACCTGGCTTAAAAGGGTTGGAACCACACTCTTAAATGCCTGTGGAAGCACTATATAAATCATAATCTGCAAGGTGCTAAAGCCCTGTGCATGACCTGCCTCAAACTGTCCACTGGCAACCGAATTTAGACCGCCCCTTATAATCTCTGCTATAACAGATGATGTAAACAGTATCAGCGCTACAGCCGCCTTGAATAAAAGTTTTGTCTCAACCGATGTCAGTCCTAGCATTTTCCTCGAAAAAAAACTAGGGCAGGGACAAAATACAAGGCATATAAATATCCATAACAATAACGGTGTATTTCTAAATACTTCTATATAAACAGTGGCTATCCACTTAAAAATAATATTCTTTGGTTTGTTACAATAATTTCTAAGCAAAGCAAGGACAGAGCCTAATACAATGCCGATAATTACTGACAGTGCCGATATAATCAATGTAAATGCAGTACCCTTTATGATATACAGCCATATTGACGTATTTTTGAGTATTGATAGGCTTGCCATAAAATTATCCATATACTACGCCACCTTTCTTTCCTTATTTTTGATATTGTTCTCCCATATGCCTGCTGCCTTTGAAAGGGGGAAGCATATTACAAAGAACAATATTCCGCTCACTATATAAGCAGGGGCATAAGCACCGCCTGTCTGCTCTCCTGTTACAAAACTGTATGTAAGTGAAATCAAATCCGAACCGCCTATTATATAAAGGCATGATGTATTCTTTACAAGATTTACCACCTGGTTTACAAGGGGCGGTAAAATTATTTTAATGCTCTGTGGCAGAATTATATGATACATTCTGCCACAGTAGCCAAATCCCTGCGAATATGCCGCCTCTGACTGTCCTTTGGGAACTGCCTCAATTCCTGCCCTGACAACCTCCGAGGTATATGCCCCATGGTAAACACCAAGCGCAATAATACCTGTGAGCAAAATTCCAAGGCTGTGTCCCGAAAACGCAAGGGCATAATACAGGAAACAAATTTGTAGCAAAAGCGGTGTATTCTGTATGAACTCCACATAGATACGACTTATTAATTTAAGTGGTTTCTTACCGCTTGTTGACATTAATCCAAATATAATTCCAAGAACCATGGCAAGTACAATGCCAAAAACTGCAAGTTCAAGTGTTGTTACAAAGCCAAGGGCAAATGTACTTCTATATGTCCATATCTTTATCCACGCATTCTTTGATAAAATACCTGCCATTTTCCTTCCTCCGTATCCTAAAAATTAATTCAATCCGTTTTCAGCTATTAAGTTGTCTATTGTACCGTCTGCAAGCCAGCCTGTTATAAGCTCCTCTACAACATCTGAAAGTCCTGAATCCTTAGTTGTTGCAACACCGTATTCCTGTGGCGAAAATTCTTCTTCAATATATGAACGTGAGTCTGTATTATAAATTGCAAGGATTGATTTATCCACACAGAAAGCGTCAACCTCGCCTGCGCTTAAGCCTGTAGAGATTGTAGGGTAATCCTCATACTGTTGGAATGTAACACCTTCAGTCCATGTGGCTGGGTCAAACGTCTCTGCGTCGAAGCCATCACCTGTTATAACACCCGCATCAATCATTGCACTTACAAGTGATTTTGCAGAGGTTGAACCTGAAGAAACGCCTACCTTTTTGTCTACCAAATCTGCAAGTGATGTGATACCGCTTGAATTTTCAACGAGCACTGATACATGGTCCGTGAAGTATGGTGTTGAGAAATCCCAGCTCTTTCTTCTTTCATCAGTTATTGTAAAGGTTGCAAGTACGCAGTCTATATCGCCTGAGTCAAGAAGCTCTGTTCTTGTGGCTGCCGTAACTGCCGTAAACTCAACATCTACCCCAAGATAATCTGCAATCTTTTCTGCAAGAGTTATTTCAAGACCTGAATATTCTCCCGTCAGGGTATCCTGAAAACCAAATCCCACAACTGCGTTTTTAACACCTACGTTTAAAACGCCCCTGTCAATGATTGCCTGTACATCCGCCGGATAAGCTGCTGTTTCTTCCGGCTGTGCTTTGTCGCTTGATTCCACAGCCTCCCCTGTGACTACGGTTCCATCCGAGTCTGTACTAGATGATGCGCTCTGGCTGCCTCCGCAGGCTGTGAGCATTGTAAGTGACATTACTACTGCCATCCCAAGTGATAACATTTTTCTCAATTTCATAATGATTTCCTCCTCATTTTCTCATCTTTTATATCAACGCTTTCGCATTAATACCGATTAAATTTATTACCTTATAATTTTCCCAAGGAACTGTTTTACACGCTCATTGTCAGGATTTGTAAAGAAATGCTCCGGCGTTCCCTCCTCGATAATCTGACCTTCTGCCATGAAAACAATCCTGTCTGCAACCTGTCTTGCAAATCCCATCTCATGGGTTACAACCACCATTGTGATGTTTTCCTTTGCAAGCTTTATCATTACATCAAGCACTTCCTGAATTGTCTCAGGATCAAGGGCCGATGTAGGCTCGTCAAAAAGTATAATTTTTGTCTGTGCGCATAAGGCTCTTGCGATTGCAATTCTCTGCTGCTGGCCACCTGACAATGTTGTAGGATAAACGTTTGCCTTGTCCCTAAGCCCTACCACGTCGAGATAATGGTATGCAAGTTCTTCCGCCTCTTTTTTTGATTTATGATGAAGCTTCATAGGTGCTAGCGTTAAGTTTTTTAGTACCGTCATATGAGGATATAAATTGAACTGTTGAAAAACCATTGATGTAGTATCCCTGACAATCTTTGTCTTATTCTTGGAGGTAAGCTCCTTTCCGTCAATATATACGTGACCGCTTGTAGGCTCCTCCAAGAAGTTCATACACCTTACTGTAGTTGACTTTCCCGAACCGGAAGGACCTATTATTACGAGCTTCTCACCCTCCTTTACCTCAAGATTAACATCCTTAAGCACATGAAGCTCTCCAAAATATTTATTAATATGTTCAAGTTTTATCATATACATCCTCCCTGTTGCTAAATCTAAATCAAATCACATTAACGTAAAAAGGCGCTTGGTGTCTTCCACCAAGCGCCTTTGCTTTGTCTGATAATATAATACATATTTTCTAAATTGTCAAGTATCATTTTGAAAAATTCCCACAAAATTTTCCATAGTATTTTATACCACTAATTTCACAACAGCCGTACTTGCATAAACCAACGGGTCACTGTGGATAAAAAAAACTATTCCGTCTGTCGGGCTTTCTATTGTCTGTTTCAGCTCCCCATTATATGGATTTCTTATTTCAGCAAGCAATTGTCCTTTGGAAACCTCCTCACCTGCCAAAACCTTGTTTTCATAAATTCCAGCCTCTTTACATCTTACAGCATATAAATTGTCATCATTTATCACAAGCGAATTATAATGGTAGCCTCCATTTATTTCAATATTTATAATGCCACAGCTATTCATCATCCGCTCTATACCCTTTACCGCTGCCTTTGCACTTTTAGCATCTATCTCCTCTGTGGATGTTGTATATAAGCTAAATGCCTTTGCCCCCCAAATCTGCCAGTTATAATTAAGTGTTGTGGTATCAAACGGTCTGGCATTTCTTGTGACAACATACGGAAACTCAAATTTTTTGGCAGTTTCTATATCCTCAAAGCCTGTTTTCATCATGCGGATATGTGGAAGAAATTTAACACGCATATAATAAGACGCAAACTGTATTCCATATTTATAATCCTTTATTGCATCAAATACCCCTGCAGCAATACGCTGGGTTGTCTCGCCTTCGTCATAGCCCGGAAACATCCTGTTAATATCTGTATTATCCGTAGACCAGAAACGCTTTCCAATATTCATGGAATATGTATTAAGGCACGGTATTACGAGAATACTTTTACCCTCATTTATCTTTCCATTTTCCTCAAGCTCCTTTAATTTTTGGATGAGCCTGCTGCATGAATAAATCTGCTGTATCTCGTTTCCACGCATACTTCCAACTACACAGACTGACTTTTCCCCCGCTCCAAACTCATACCCCTTTATCCTCATCGGTTCCCTATAAAGGGAATTCAATTCATAAACAATTTTTTCTTTCATTCTGGTAATCCTCATATATCAACATTAACGCTTTAAAAGCCTACCAATAAGCGAGCCTTCGTCAACTACCGGATATTCACGTATAGTAAATAATATTCCTCTGTCATTTGAAATAATTGTACTAAGTACCTCTCCCTTAAGTGGATTGACCACACGCCCAACCTCATCACCAACCTCAAGCATTTCCCAATGCTTTGCAGTGGGAATGAATATTCCAGCCTTTGGCGCATTAAAGAATACAACTCCTGATGCCTCATCAGCCACAATAGGAGTTCTTACGGAGTCTATCTCTCCCTGCCATATTCCCAAATTCTTCATGGTATTAAATATTCCATTCACAAGCTGGTCGCAATAACACCTTGTAATACGCATTCCAACACCCATTTCTACAACAAGTGTAGGCGTCCCTATGCTGTTCAGGCTATAGGCAAGGGTTGACTCTAATACGGTGCTTGCCCCATGTACCCATACAAAATCGACATTCATTTCCATTGCCAAGGGCACAAGCTTATCCTTATGCAGTTCATTTATACGTATTTGCGGAATTTCCGTGAGGAAAATATTGCTTGCGTGAATATCAATGCACAAATCCGAACCTGTTAAATCCTCTATAATCTTATATGCCACATATTCTGTCATTGCGCCTGTTTTTGAACCTGGAAAAATGCGGTTCATATCCAAATCAAATCCCGGTATCCCCCTTGTAATCGAATCTATTCCAAGAGGATTCATAGCAGGATATAAATCGACTATTCCCGTCAAAAATTCAGGATGCTCCTTGATACGCCTTGCCACCTCAAAACATACGTACTGACCTTCCAGCTCGTCACCATGTATTCCTGTGACTATGCTTATCCTTTTATATCTGCCCTTCCCATCCGGCTCCAATCTATTTTTCCTAATCTCCAAAACTTCCTCAACAGGCAGTCCGACGCTGCATATTGATTGTATAGCCATTTTTACACCTCGCTAACTGTTACTTTTATATTCTGGTTTTGGGTGACACAGCCATAAAAAACCCCTCTGTTTACAATACAGTCCTGATAATCACGACCGTTCGATAGCTTTATATAAGTATTGTCAACAATTTTGTCATTTGTAGGGTCAAATCCCATCCAAACTCCGGCAATACAAACCTCAACCCAGGCATGTGAATATCCCTCTCCCATCATCATTCCCACAACGTACCTTGCCGGAATACCTGCCAACCTCAATAGTGAAATCATTATATGGGAATAATCCTGACACACACCCGTCTTTAGCCTGAATGCTTCCTCTGCATTGGTTTCAATGGTGGTCACACCCTTTTTATATTCAATATTATTATAAAGACTATGCATAAGTCTTGTAGCGAACTCCAACTCACTCTCACAAGCCTTTAACCTATGCTCATTATAATAATTCTTTAAAAGCTCACCCGGCTTTGTATACAAGGACTGGTAGCGGTATACAGTCTCTGACCCTGACGCAGTCTCACTGCCCTCAAAATCAATAACTGCCGTTCCGCTAACATCCACATGAAAATTTTCATGATACTCCTCAATCTCTCCATACACATATTTATTTCCAAAAGCGTCAAAATCCTCACAAACATCACATTCGGGACTAATATCAATAATACATTCCTTTATATCCTGCCTTGTATCCGTATGCGGTATCATTCTAAGCGTAAACTGGTGCTGTCTAACCGGCTCTGAAAAATCAATCTTCATCTGATAGTGGAATTTCAATGTGCGTTTCATAATATATTTACCCCTCAAGTAAATTATCAATTGCATAGACAATGCTCACATAGTCTGCCACATCCTCTGCGTATATGAGCCTATCCAGAGTTCGATACTGATCCCTGTTATAAGCCATCCCGCTTTTTTCAAGCCTCGGCGCAAGCTTTTCAAACTCACGTTTCAAACTATCAATATCCACTTTTAACCTTGCATAGAGGTCTATTCTTTCAATACGCTTTCCTGTCTTGATAATATTTCTAATAACATCATTTCCTATATAGTCATCCGAAATACCCCAAAATGCCAAAATATTATCCTCCACATTTTGAAGCTCGAGAAGCGGTGCTTTAGAAATCTTAGCCTTATTCATTGCATAAATCGCAAGCTGGATATATGAAAGTGTTTCACTTCCTATTTCCTCCCTAAGTACTATTGCATTGTCATATGCCCTGATAAGATTGCTGTGTATTGAGTTTGTGTCATTTTCATCAAACGGATAACGATGATTAAAATCTTCCCTGTCATTATAAATATTGGGTATTTCCAACATTCTGCAAAAATCCTCATAATTTTCCTCAATATCATCAATCATTGCATCATAGCACTTTGAATAAAGTCTGATTGTGGTATAAACCCTTTCCGTATATCTTCCAAGCCAATAAAGCCTGTTGGTCTGTTCTACTGAGATAATACCCATGTGTCTTTAAATCCCCCTCCCTGTGATGAATTAACAATAAATGAATCTGGATTTCTCGAAAACCTCGTAAGACCGCTTTTCCATACATAAGGCTCATCAGCCATAAGCACAAACGCCCTAAGGTCAGCCTTTCTTGCGACCTCACCGGTTCCTTCCTGTATATCAATATCTTGGAAATCAATAACCTCCTGTGCGATAAATCGTCTAGGCTCACGTTTTAAAAGCTTTATGAAATCTTCCTTTTGAGCCGCAGTCATTGTATTTCCAAAGACAACACCATATCCGCCTGCCTCTGCCACATCCTTTA
>CAYTGS010000071.1:0-9989 GCA_964437435.1 uncultured Roseburia sp. | reverse complement strand
GTTATAAAATTATCAATATAAAATTTTATGCACTATAACGAAAAAACAGGTACCGTTTTCCGGTACCTGTCTGTCTTATAAATTGATTAATATTCCGGTTCTATAAGTCCGTATGTATTTCCTTTACGCTTATATACCACATTTACTTCATCAGTCTCTGCATTACAGAACACAAAGAAATCATGTCCCAAAAGCTCCATCTGTACACATGCATCCTCTGCATACATTGGCTTGATATCAAATTTCTTGGTACGGACAATCTTGATTTCTTCTTCATCCTCCTCATAAGTATTATCAATGAAGTCTGTTCTCAGGCTCGCTGCACCAGCCTGCTGTTCTGCCCTGAATTTATTTCTGTATTTTTTTAACTGTCTTTCAATTACTTCCGCCGCCAAGTCAACTGACACATACATATCGTTGCTTACCTGCTCCGAACGGATGATAGTTCCCTTTATGGGAATTGTAACCTCTATTTTCTGTCTGTCCTTCTCAACACTAAGTGTTGCATGTACCTCCGTTTCCGGCGTGAAATACTTTTCCAATTTTCCAATTTTGTCCTCCACAGCCGCCCTTAATCCCGGTGTAACATCGATGTTTTTTCCGCTAATAATAAATTTCATTTAGTCCACATCCCTTCGTACTTATTTACAGTCACCACGAACATAAGAAACAAATATTTGTACTGTTCTCAAGGTTCATTCTCACTGTATATTGATTATATCATATCAGTATATTTTTTCAATATTTTTTGTGATTTATTATATTTTTTTTGATTATTTTTATCCCTTTTTATGCATTTTTTTGATTTCAAGATTTGTATCACACTCTACGCAAAATGTCAATGGATTTTGGATTTCTTTATGGTTTTTGTCTTTTTTTCAGCTTTTTACACAAAACATGTTTTTGCTTTTTCGACTGTTTTTTCCACAAGAAAATCCGTTCATTACTGTGGATTATGTGGATAAATCGGTGTATAACTCGATTTTTCGCAATTTTCAACAATTTTTTCTGTGGATAAAATGTGTATCAAAAAATATGTAAACCATATCGTCTTTACTTGATTTTTAATTTTTTTGTGAATTTTTACTTTTAGTTATTCTTTTGCATCTTTAACGAAAAAAACGGATGACCACTTGGTCATCCGTTAATCACATTAGAATATTCTTCTTATTGCTAAAATTGTGCGGTATGAAGCACTTGAAACTATAATTCCTGTCTTGCTTGAGCTTGCATGAACAATCTGTCCGTTTCCAACGTATAACGCACAGTGTCCTGAATAACATATAATATCACCCGGCTGTGCATCAGCTAATGATGTACCTACATTTGTTCCTACACTTCTAAGCGCTGATGATGAATGAGGAAGGCTAACTCCAAAGTTTGCATATATGCTCATTACAAAGCCTGAACAGTCAGCTCCGTTAGTAAGGCTTGTTCCTCCATATACATATGGATTTCCTACAAACTGTGTAGCATATTCGATTACAGACTTACCAATCTCGCTTCCCTCTGAGGCTGCTGCTGTACTGTTTGCTGCACTTATAATCTGCTGATTAGCTTCAGACTTAGCTGCGGTCTCAGCTTCTGCCGCCTCAACCCTTGCCTTGCTTTCAGCCTTTACAGCCTCTGCAGCCGCTCTTGCTTCAGCCCTTTCAGCAGCTTCCTTTGCAAGTCTTGCTTCTTCTTCTTCCTTTGATTCTGCACTTACAAAATCAGTCCTGAGATTTATGAAATCCCTTGAAACATATCCGTCGCCTTCTTCAATGGATATCTTAACCCATCCGTCAAGCTCCTCAACAACTACAAGTTCTTCACCCATCGGAACAAGTCCGAGTGTAGCCGAATCAGTGCTTGCTGACTCTCTAACCTTAAGAGTTGTTGTGTTCACTATAGCATATGTAGTTCCAACTTCCTTGGCAATGGCTTCTGCTTCCGCTCCAATTACACAGTATTCAGCTTTAACATAGCCCGTACAGTTTCCAGATGTAATCTTATACCAACCGTTTTCCTCCTCAATGAGTTCGCCGACTGATTTATCATATAGTTTTCCAACGATTTCACTGTCTTCGCTGGGAAGGCTTCTAACATTAACGTAATTTGTAACCCTTGCAATGACAAGCCCTGAAAAATCCTGTTCATCAGTTGATTCTTCCACCGCTTCATCTGTGGCTTCCTCAGTCATTTCGTTTTCATCAGATTTTTCATTGTCATCTTCTTCTAAGCTATAAACCTCAAATCCGACACCAAGCTGTAAATTCTCATCTTCTGACAGCTCGCTGTTGTCTTCAGCTTCTTCTGAGTTGTCTTCACTGTTATATTCTATTGACTCAGCAAATTCTTCTGCAAATTCATCAACAATCTTTGTTTTATTTAATACTGTTACAGGTGTATCAGTCAGTGTGATTTTTCCAGCAGCCTTCATTATATTAGGCTGTACTCCAGATATACTCTCCAAATATGCTATATTCTGAACAACATCAAACTGAAGATCCTGTATTGTACTTCCACCATCTAATACTAATGCTATTCCTGCGGAAGGTACGCTTGATGAACTTTGAACCTTGGCTTCAAGTGTCATATTTTGGTAGCCGGATAACGAAAGTGTTCCTACTATGGCACATGTCGCTACCTTCATGCCATACTTGTTCATATAATAATCCTCCAAACACGGTGTAAAATTCTATTAATTATTACAAAATTGTTAAGTACATGAAATAATTTAACATATTCTGTCGTTTTTGTCAAGCTTATATTCAGCACTATTATGCATTTTTTTAACTATTTTTTATTTCTTAAAATTATTTATTTGTGTATTTTATACCATGTTTGAGTGTGATTTTTGTCATTTACTGCATAAATATTCATTTTTCTTGCAAATTTGCACATTTATTAACTCAATTAACAATTTAAAAATTTTTGAACAGAATTTACTGCATTTGCGCCATCTGCCACTGCTGTAATAATTTGTCTCATAGGTTTTCTTCGTATATCCCCTGCCGCAAAAATTCCCTTTTGGGTTGTCTCGCATGTCTCATCTGCAACAATATATCCATTTTCATCCACTTCCACAAGATTCTTTACAAGCTCAGTATTCGGCATAATTCCTACCGCTATAAATATCCCGTTAATTTCAAGCTCAGTATTTTCACCTGTTTTTTTGTTAACAATCTTTATGCTCTCAACCAATTCATTTCCACATATTTCAGCAACCTGGCTGTCCCATATAATTTCTACATTTTCCATTGAAAACAATTTTCCTTGAAGGCTTACCGCCGCCCTAAGTTTGTCCCTCCGGTGTATTAAATATACCTTTTGGCACAACCCTGCCAAAAATATGGCATCCTCGACCGCAACATCGCCACCGCCCACCACGGCTACCGTCTTCTTCCTAAAAAATGCCCCGTCACAGGTTGCACAATATGATACGCCCATTCCTGCAAACTCCATTTCACCGGGTACCCCAAGCATCATATGTGTTGCGCCTGTTGCGATTATAATAGCCTTGGCATTAAAATCTCCCTCGTCGGTGTGTACAACCTTACAGTCTCCACTATTTTCTATACCCTGTACATCCGCAGTAATAAAAGGCACTTCTAACCTATCTGCATGTTCACGGAATTTATCTGACAAATCCCCTCCGCTTACTCCTGGAAGACCTAAATAATTGTCAACCTCATATGTTGTAAGTACCTGTCCGCCACTTATGGGACTTCTATCAACAACCGCCACTTTCAGACCTGCACGTTTAGCATATATTGCCGCCCCCATTCCCGCAGGACCTGAACCTATTATTATAACTTCAAATTTATTTTCAACCATTACGTCCATCCTCCATCCAACGTTATTACCTGTCCTGTCAGATAATCATTACCTGAACATATCATATTCACAAGCTCTGCCACTTCATCCACCCTGCCCATACGATCGGCGGGTATCTCAGATATAAGAGCTGCCATTTCATCCTCATCAAAGCATTTATTCATATCCGTATCTATTACACCACACGCAATTGCGTTCACTTGAATATTGCTAGGTCCGAGCTCCTTTGCAAGTGCTTTTGTAAAAGCGTTTACGCCTCCCTTAGAAGTAGAATATGCAACCTCCATTGAAGCCCCAATGTTTCCCCATACTGACGATATATTTATAATTTTCCCACTTTTTCTCCTTACCATTGCCGGTATTGAATACCTGCAGGTAAGAAAACATCCATTAAGGTTTGTATCTATCACGTTTTTCCATTCCCCGTAGGTCATATCGGTCAAAAGACCTATATATGAAATCCCGGCATTGTTCACCACAACGTCTAGGTACGGTATATCCTCAAACATTTTTTTCAACATTTCTTCATTATATATAGGAAATGAATAACATTTTACATCCGTACCATATTTCAGCGACAACATATGGGCTGTTTCATTCAACATTTCAATATTATTATGGCATGTCAAATACAAGTCATACCCTTTTTCTGCCAGCATTACAGCTATTGCTTTTCCTATCCCTCTGGAAGCCCCTGTCACCAGTGCCTTTTTTCTTCCAACATCCTCCGTTTAAACCATCTCCTTTCCCAACATGTCTCATTGTACCACATTTTAATGATTATAAACAATTATATTAATATTTTTTGTGGATTTTATAGCGCTTTTATAATATAATAGTGTACAAAGCTTTATTTACAGGAGTTGTGTGGAGGTATACAGATGAAAAAAAATTATATTATATATTTGCAATATGCAGCTCTTATTGTGTTTATTTTGTTTTCTGTTATATTTATTTCCGACATTGCTATATCTGATTCCGAGGACTTGTCTTACTGCATGGTTTATGATAATGGATGGACATTGTCAACCGACTCGTATTCTGTCCAATATGACTCACTCCCAAGCAGTATCAGTTCAAACAACAGTAATAAAATATTCCTTACCAATACCGTTTCACAATCAAAAGGTGGAGAATATATCGGCTTTTTTGCGTTTCAACAGCAAGTAACCGTATATATAAACGATGCGGAAGTTTATAACTTTGTTCCTTCCGAGACTTTAAACAGCCGTACCCCAGGGAACAAATGGATTTTTGTAAAACTTCCTGAAGACAATGATACCTATAAAATATCTATCCAAATCAGTGAATGTTACTATACCGGACGTATACATATCCCTACAATATATTATGGCTCCGAATCCGGCATACTTTTAAACTATTTAAAGCATGAAAGTCCACAGCTTCTCGTGAGTGCCATAATGATTTTGTTTGGAATAATTGTCGGTGTTTTCTGCATTATGTACAAAAGGCGAACATTATCCGAAAAAAGTATTTCTTGGCTTGCGTTGTTTGCAATATTCAAGGGCTTATGGACTTTTACGGAAACAAATGTATACTCGTTTTTCTTCGGTCACTTAGTATTAATCAACCAGATATCCTATATGACGCTCAAACTTGCCACAATGGCATTTTTGCAGTTTATATACTTCTATTTTCACAGATGTGAAAACAAATTTATTAAAATTCTCATTTGGGTATCCGCCTTTGATTTTTGGTTATCAGCAGTATTACAGTATGCCTTTGGTATCGATTTTGCACAGACTGTATTTATCACACATATAATACTTTTAACCGCCGGAATATATACATGCACATACAGTATCCGGCTTATCCCAAAAGGAAGTAGCAGCCAAAGAATTTTTTCTCTAAAAAATCCGAACTTAACGCACACCTGCTGTTCGCTGGCAATTGTCACTACTTCATTTATAGATATTATACGTTACTACACTGTACATACTCCCGACATGGCTCTCTTTAGCCGTTGGGGCGATATTATATGTTTAGCCATACTGTCAAACTCTCTGTTTTCCAACTTTATATCTTTGTTGAGAACAGGGCATCAGGCAGAATTAATCAAGGAGGCCGCTTTTACGGATCCGCTTAC
Organism: uncultured Roseburia sp.; assembly: GCA_964437435.1. GTDB lineage: Bacteria > Bacillota > Clostridia > Lachnospirales > Lachnospiraceae > COE1. The sequence goes on along the minus strand of CAYTGS010000071.1, from coordinate 4,063 downwards.
AAAGCTTTCCAACCGTTCTACTTTTGAACAGGATATGTCAAACGAAGACCAAAAACATCTGGCACACAGCGGAATAGTAATGATTGACCTCAATAACCTGAAACATTTCAATGATGTACACGGACATGGCATGGGTGACTATTACATAATAATTGCAAGCGAAATTATAAGTGATGCATTTTCAAATTATGGAACCGTCTACCGTATAGGCGGTGATGAATTTTGTGCGATTACAAATGGGCTTTCAAATGAAGCTTTTGTGGAAGTACGTAATTATATTGAGAATTATATGGCTTCCCTTAAAATGCCCTCATCCGATTTGCACATGGAGATTTCTGCCGGATATGCAGAATTTGACAGTTCACTTGACCATACTCTTAGAGACACTATGAAACGTGCTGACGAGCTTATGTACCAACGCAAAATGGAATTAAAAAAACACAGTGACTAACTGTGTTTTTTTATTATTAATCCTGTGCTACAATTTCCTTGTAGAATTCAGAGTAATCTTTTCTCTTTTCCTTTGTGAACTGAATGGCGGTTCTTGGATGCTGATTTAAAATACCTGTCATCATGTACTGAAGGTCAAATCCCCATACAACGCCGTCTTCCTTAAGCTTGTTCATGTACTTCTCAATAAATTGGATTGCATAGAAATTATTATATTTAGGATTTCTAAGAAGTCCCAGCAAAAGCTCCATTGCGCAATTTCCTGCCCCCCTACCCATTCCTGAGTATGTTGCATCAAGCCAGTCAACTCCATCTCCAACCGCCTCTATTGTATTTGCAAATGCAAGCTGCTGATTATTGTGTGCATGAATTCCAAGCTTCTTTCCATACTTATCAGCATATTCCTTGTAAATATCAGTGATACGTGCAATCTGTTCAGGATAAAGCGAACCGTAGCTGTCTACAATATAGAAAACATCCACAGAAGTCTTTCCAAGCAAGTCAAGTGCAATGCGCAAATCACTTTCCTGTCCGTTGGAAATAGCCATGATATTGCAGCTTACTTCATATCCCTTGTTCTTGGCATCCTCTATCATGTCAATTGCAGCAGGAATTGTATTCAAATATGTGGCTACACGAATTAAATCAATAGGGCTGTCAGCCTTATTTATAATATCAGTCTTATAATCACAGCGCCCTACGTCTGCCATCGTGGCAATCTTGAGATTAGTGTTGTTATCCCCAACTATAGCCCTTATATCATCATCATTACAGAATTTCCACTTCCCAAATTTATTAACGTCAAACATTTCCTTTGAAGCCTTATAGCCCATCTCCATGTAATCAACGCCTGCCTTAACGTTTGTCTCATACAATGCCTTAACAAACTCATCACTAAAATAAAAATCGTTGACAAGCCCACCGTCTCTTAAGGTGGCATCTACAACTTTGACGCTTGAACGGTAATCCATTAAACTAAGTAACTCTTTCATTTTGTCCTCCTAAAATATCCCGATTATATTTATTCACAACTGTATTCGATTTTAGCACGTTGAAGTGTGGAAGTCAACTGTTATGTTTAAGATTATGTGAAATTCTGTGACTAATATGTGTAGATAGTGTGTAGGTTTTGTGAAATGCCTATACTATATCCTAATAATACCGATATATATAGTGAATTGAGATATAAATATTTTGTTCAATACTAATACCTCAAAAAATTAAAAACGAAAGAAGGATTAAGAAATGAGTCTATCAATTCAAGCGGATTCATCCGCCATCTACAGTTCCACAAATAGTATTTTTTCAAGCAGTAAAGTTTCCTCTAGCTCAGCCGCAAAAACTTCAACATCATCTGCAACGCAAAGCAGTGACAGCGAAGCAACGACTGTTTCATCACAGGGAGATACACTGACAATATCAAGTGCAGGTTCTAAACTCGCTGCAAACGCAACATCAACATCTAGTGATAGTGACAGCAGTTCTTCATCAGAGGACAACTTATCACAATACACAGAAGTACAGTTACAGCAGATGCTTCAGAACGGTGAAATCACCCAGGCAGAATATGATGCCGAGATTCAAAGCCGTGAGACATCTGATACAGCCTCTTTATCTACAGCGGAATAGAAAATAAAGTATAAAAAACCCCAAGAATTCAATATTCTTGGGGTTTAAAAATTCTCGCTATTATCTCTTACAGAACATTCCAGTAGATTGACAAACCCCGAATTACAGGGTTTGTCAAACTCAATGTTGCATATGTGTTGTATACGGTGGTGTCCACGACTACTAAAAGCACTCCTGATACCAATTAACAACGAACAGAGAAAGGACTCTCATTATGAAAATACACTTTGCTTACTACAACCTATTCAAAAACGGCATTGATATTGCATTCGCCGATAATACCTTGTTCTTCTTATCCTGCACTGACGCATAGAAAGGATTAGACACTACTCCTAACTCACAAAGATTGATTAACAATCTGGCAATTGAAGATCCAATTACTTATGCGGCTATGGCATTGGATGGGGAGCTACAGAATTGGGCAGATGCTATGGATGAGGATTGGTGTCCGTATTGATTGCTCATCTTATTGCATTCTCCACCCATTACCCCATATGATTATATCCATCATCAAGAACATAATCATAAATTCCATTACAAATGTCATCAGAATATATTGCAGTTCCATTTTGATATTGCCCTATTTTTTGATGTACATTTGCTTTGGAAGATGTTCTTAGTGTTCTTGCATCTCTTATATTACAAATATGTATCCCAAGAATTGCATTCCCTTTATTTATACTTTCACATATCTCATACTGTACATATGGTCTTTTTAGCGTTTCTTCACCCAAAAGCACAATAGTAACAGATGTCCCCTCCAATTGTTGGTTAATCCATTTTTTCACAGCACCATCTCCGTTTCTTTTTATCTTTTCAAACTCTGCTTTATCAATAATTTGTGATGCTATTTGATTCCCCATTGTAACCCATCTATTTCGAACAGTCATGACCCTCATAATATCATTATCATAATGAAAACTATAAAATACCTTTCTAGCCATGTTACCTCCCTTTCTTTAATAAATAATTTGCAATATTAATAACATTGTTACAAATACTTTCTATTTCTCCTTTTTCGTTCAGTTTATCAAACATTTCTTTTAATTGCTTATCCTTTATATTATAATATTCCTCATAATTTTTCGACATTTCATCCCATATTGCTCTAGCTTCATATCCTGTACATCCCAATGGAATAATCATTTTCCCTTGTTTTTTCGAAATTTCAAATTCTTCTTCCATTCCGTTTGCATTTATAATATTACCATCTTTGTCCTTCTTATTTCCAAATACAAATATCGATATTCCTGCATGTGAAATCATATCCTCACGATACTTTGTCCACAGTCTTTTTCTTGTGCTATCATCCACGATTCCTTGTGGAAACGGACGTAATAACAATCTTTTGTTATCTATTTTTTTCTCGTTAATGTATATCTCTTGTAATGCACCCGAAATAACAGAGCTTCCCACGCCCAAGCCAAAACCTGACACTATATTAAATCCATTATTTATAAGTTTTGCGCTTAATAATTCAATAAATTTTGTTGCATCTTCTTTTTCCCAATTATCGCCATACTCACTTGCACTTCCTGAAATGAATATACTCTTTATATTTATTCTTTCTTCAATAAATCTTAAAATTTCTGTAATCTCGCTATATTTCTTTACAACAATTGGCTTTATAGAATATCGTTTTCTTAAGTCATCAAAAAATAATCTCTGTTTATTATATCATATTCATAATCAACTTTTTTCTTATAATCAGCTATACTAACCTCTCTAAATATTGCATAGTGCTGCTTTCTTACATCTTCACCGTATTCTACTCTCATTCTACTTAAAATATAATCTAAATTTGGATCTGAAAAACTAAATCCAACAAATAAGAATGTTTTTGCAACAAGCTCTCCACACAATGTTGTAACAAATGGTGCCTGTTTCTTATAGTATCTTTCGTAATCATCTTTAATTAATACAGCTTCTGAAGATATACAATGTGAGAGTGGGGTGTGGAATTTTGAAGAAAAGACACAGAAAC
>CAYTGS010000070.1:0-10061 GCA_964437435.1 uncultured Roseburia sp. | reverse complement strand
GTCTCAATAATATTGACCATGCTTCGTCCCTCTACCACTACCTTTCTTCCAAATTTATCAGCAGTATTTATAATCTGCTGAACCCTATCAACATTTGACGCAAAGGTAGCTATAATAATCCTTGTCTTTTTATGCTCCTCAAACAGCGAATCAAACACGGGACCCAACTTTTTCTCCGATGGTGTAAATCCTGGTCTCTCAGCATTCGTACTGTCACACATAAGTGCAAGCACGCCTTTCTTTCCAAGCTCTGCAAAACGCTGTAAGTCAATAGCGTCACCATATACAGGAGTATAGTCAACCTTAAAGTCCCCCGTATGAATAACTATTCCCGCCGGCGAGTAAATTGCCAGTGCTGCCGCATCCACAATACTGTGGTTTGTCTTAATAAATTCAATTCTAAAGCATCCAAGGTTTATATTCTGCCCGAATTTTACAACCTTTCTGCGCACATTATGGATTAAATTGTGCTCTGTCAGCTTATTCTCGATTATTCCCATTGTAAGCTTTGTCGCATATACCGGAACATTAATTTCATGCAGCACGTATGGAAGCGCACCAATATGGTCCTCATGTCCGTGGGTAATTACAAAGCCCTTTACCTTACTGATATTATTTTTCAGATAAGTAATATCGGGGATTACAAGGTCTACTCCCAACATATCATCAGTAGGGAAGCTGAGACCGCAATCCACCACAACAATACTGTCTTCATACTCAAAGGCAGTAATGTTCATTCCAATCTGCTCAAGACCACCCAAAGGAATTATCTTAAGCTTTGACGTATTTTGTTGTTTTGTTTGTTTCAAAATTAACCTCCTGTATCATTTTATACAATTTACAAAGTTAACCGCTTAGACAAGGTCGATGTCATCAAGCATATTTTCGAACACGCCCGCCACTGCATCAAGTTCATCGTCGTCCTCTACCATGACATAAACCTGTTCATTTTCTTGTGTCCCGGGAAGTGCTTTCAAAATATATGCTTCGCCGTCCTCATCCTCCGCAGCATCAGTTACTAAAATATAATTCACCCCGCCAATGGTAGTCTGCTCCAAAACATAAAAATCCACCGTCTTATTCCCATCCAACGCAAAGGCAATTTTTTCCATATATCCAACCAAACCTTTCTATTCCACTGTTATTTATATTCATCCTGTTTATTTTTCAGCAAATCCAAATATCCCTGTAATATAAAAACCGCCGCTATCTTATCAACGTGTTCTTTACGCTCCTCACGTCGTATACCGGCTTCCATCATAGCTTTATCTGCTGCCACTGTAGTCAAACGTTCATCCCACAACTGTACTTCAAGTCCTGTACGCCTCTCTAACATCTCCTTGAACGCCAATGTTTTCTCAACACGTTCTCCCAAGGTATCGTTCATATTCTTGGGATATCCAAGTACTATTTCATCCACCTCATACTCCACAATAAGTTCTTCTATTCTAGCCAAAGTCTGACGAAGCTTACTTTCCGATTTCCTGTGTATAATCTCAATTCCCTGGGCTGTGATAAGCAATGGATCGCTTATGGCTACTCCCACCGTCTTCGACCCAAAATCAAGTCCCATCTTCCTCATATATATCTCCTGTTATAAATCTATCTATTTCCGTTCCAACCAGCATTTACGATATAGAATTTAAGCATCTCCTCCACAAGCTCGTCCCTCTCCACCTTCATAATCAAGGCTCTTGCACCCTTATGGCTTGTGATGTATGTAGGATCTCCCGACATTATATATCCAACAATCTGGTTAACCGGATTATAGCCCTTCTCCATAAGCGCAGCATACACTGAGGAAAACACTTCCTTCACCGACATTGTTTCCGACAATTCCTCCGACGTTAACTGTATAAATTGTGTACGTGTTAAATCCTCCATGTCTATGCTCCCCTCCGTTTAATCATCATTATATCTATAATAACGTAATTTTTTGTAAAATTCAATAAATTTCCATTAAAAGAATTTCGTCATTTAAAAACCCCTTTATTTTTCCTGCCAAAATTCTATTTTCAGGTTCTTCAATATTTTGTGCCAATACTGCCACTTTTACATATTCCTTGGTATGTCCTATCCAGTATTTTTTCCCTTGTATTTCTTTTTGCTCCTCAAACAGTACTTCATTGTCCTTATCTATATAAAATTCCCTGAACTTCTTGGACTCCACAGCCTCAATAGCCAATAGCGCATTACTCCGAACCGTCTTTACATCCTCCGGAACCTGATTTGGCATAACTGCCGCCTTAGTTCCCTTTCGCTTTGAATACTTAAATATGTGCATTTCATAAAAGCCTGCTGTTTTTACAAAATTTTCCGTTGTTTCAAATTCTTCCTCTGTCTCACCAGGAAAACCTACTATTATATCAGTGGTAATTGCAGGGTGTTCAAACACGCTTCTAAGTATTTCAACGCCCCTCAGATATTCTTCCGGCGTATAATGCCTGTTCATACGCTTAAGGACACTTTCACATCCACTTTGGAGTGAAAGGTGGAAATGGGGGCATATATGCTTACAGGAAGCTAACCCCTCTGCAAATTCCTCCGTCACTATTCTTGGCTCCAGCGAGCCTAACCTTATCCGTTCCACACCTTCTATATCGTCAATATCCCTAATAAGGCTTAGAAGATTTTCAAATTTATTTTCTTCCTTAAAGTCAATCCCATATGAACTTATATGTATTCCTGTAAGGACAAACTCCTTATAACCGGCTTCACACAAGCCCTTTATTTCATCAATTACAGCTTCCTTTTTGCGGCTTCTGACACGTCCCCTTGCATATGGAATCATACAATAGGTACAAAACTGGTTACACCCATCCTGTATTTTTATATATGCCCTTGTATGCTCCTGCGTCGAGGTAAGGCGCATTTCCTCATATTCAAGGGTGTTGTTTATATCTATAACATTTGCGGTTTTCTCACCCTCTGCCCCCTCAAGATAATTTTCAAGGATTTCCACAAGCTCCTTCTTCCTGTTATTTCCCACAATCAAATCTACCGCACTGTCAGCCAGAACCGCCTCCTGGTCCGACTGGACGTAGCAACCCACTGCAACCACTATCCCTTCCGGATTTGTCTTTTTTGCCCTGTGGAGCATCTGGCGGCTCTTTCTGTCAGCTATATTGGTCACGGTACAGGTATTTACTATATATATGTCAGCCTTGTCCTCAAAGGGCACTATCTCAAATCCCCTTGATTTAAGGGATTGAATCATTACATCCATCTCATATGAATTAACCTTGCAGCCCAAATTATGATATGCTACCGTCCTCATTTAATTACCCATACCTTTCGCTTAATTGTATAGTCATTTTCGACTAAGTGGTGAGAATGTACATTTTTTTAGTAATTTTTCGTCATTTTTCATGGAAACTGTTTTCTATCTTTGGTTGACTTTTCCTTTGTTTACATATATTATTAAAATGAAGGTAAATAAAAGGAGGTAGTCAGAATGAAGACAGTTCAGATTTCTTTAAACTCAATTGATAAGGTAAAATCTTTCGTTAACGACATTACAAAGTTCGATTACGATTTTGACCTTGTTTCAGGAAGATACGTTATTGACGCCAAGTCAATCATGGGTATCTTCAGCTTAGACTTATCTAAGCCAATCGATCTGAATATCCACGCTGAAGGAAACACTGACGAGATTATGGAAGTATTAAAGCCTTACTTAATCTAATAATCAGTTTGGTTAGATATCAAGATTGAAAGAAGCTTACCAGATACAATTTCTTGTATCTGGTTTTCTTTTTGTATCAATCATCACTCTTACTCATACTTGATTTCTATTACTTCATCTGTTTCAAGGGCTGTTTTCACAAGCCCATCTATATTTTCCTCAAGGTTCTGCTCGTGGATACGTATAACGTTAAGATTCGGCTTTGTGACAGGGTGCTTAGCTACAAATATTGTACAGCAGTCCTCATATGGAAGAATTGAAGTCTCGTATGTATCAATTTTTTCAGAAATCTCCACTATTTCCTGCTTGTCAAATCCTATAAGAGGTCTGTATACAGGGATTGTACAAACATCATTTGTAGCCATTAATGACTGCATTGTCTGGGATGCAACCTGACCTATGCTCTCGCCCGTTATAAGTCCGAGACAGCCATTCTGCTTTGCTATCTCCTCCGCAATTCTCATCATATACCTCCTCATGATAATCGTAAGCTCATCATGGGGGCATTTTTCATAAATATATAGCTGAATATCAGTGAAGTTGATAATATGGAGGTTAATCGGTCCGCTGAATTTCGATACTATTTTAGCCAAATCTATAACCTTCTGCTTTGCACGCTCACTTGTATAAGGCGGGGCGTTAAAGTAAACTGCATCTATCTTTACACCTCGCTTTGAAATCATATATCCGGCTACCGGGGAATCAATCCCACCTGACAACAATAACATTCCTTTTCCGTTCGTTCCTATTGGAAGCCCTCCAGGTCCCGGAATAACAGTAGAATAAACATAAATTTTTTCACGTATTTCTATTCTCAGCAGCACGTCAGGCTTATGAACATCCACCCTTATATCAGGAAATGCATTTAAAATGGCTTCGCCCATGTCGCAGTTTATTTCCATTGAATTTTTGGGGTAATTCTTTCTCGCCCGTCTCGCATCTACCTTAAATGTAATATTTTTATCCGGATAAACCTTATCCATATAAGCTATAACGTCCTCACAGAGCTTATCAAAGCCTTCATCCTCGAAATGTACCACGGGACAAATGGCTGTAACACCAAATACTGTTTTCAGGTTCTCTATTACTTCGTCAAAGTCAAAGTCTGAGAGGGCGTTTACGAATATCCTTCCCTGTGTTTTTACCACATCGAACTCACCGTCGCAGCGTTTCAGTGCATATTTTATCTGTTCACAAAGTCTGTCTTCAAATATATATCTGTTCTTTCCCTTTACGCCAATTTCTGCGTACTTTATTAAAAATGATTTGTACATTACTTCCTCCGTAAATTTTCAATGGTACCTAACGGCGTGTATAGCGCCTGAGCATTGGTATTATTTCCTTCATACAGTTAACCGTATAATCTATTTCCTCAGCCGTAGTAAATAAGCTGAAGCTAAATCGCAGTGTCGAATCAAGATACTGTTTTTCTACACCGATTGCTTTCAACGTCGCTGATATTGTAGGTTTATTGGAAGCACAAGCGCTTCCTGCGGAAACATATATACCTTTGTCCTCCAAGGCATGAAGCATTACTTCGCTTTTAATTCCCTGAATTGACACACTCACTACGTGGGGTGCACCTTCGCTGCCCATGAATGGACCATTTAATTTTATACCCTCTATCTGGGTTACGCCTTTTACAAACTTCTCCTTTATGGCATAGAGATACTCTGTCTTTGCCTCAAAATCCTCATAAATCTCCTCCACTGCCTTTGCCATTCCTGCTATTCCCGGGACGTTTTCTGTTCCCGAACGCATACCCTTTTGCTGACCTCCGCCATATATTATCGGTCTTACCTTTGCCTTTTCATTTATATATAAAAATCCTACGCCCTTTGGTCCATGAATTTTGTGTGCGCTGACTGATAAAAGGTCTATATTCATGCGTTTGGGATATATCCTGTATTTTCCAAACCCCTGTACTGCGTCAACATGAAAAAGCGTATTAGGATTCATGCGCTTGATGAGGGCACCTGCCTCCTCGATTGGCTGGACTGCACCTATTTCATTGTTGGTATGCATTATTGAAACTATAATCGTATCCCTTCTCATGGATTTTTCAAGGTCGTGAAGATTTATTACACCTTTATTATCAACTGGAAGATAAGTGACCTCAAAGCCCTGTTCTTCCAAATATGCACAAGTTTGAAGTACTGCCGGGTGTTCAATCCTGGTTGTAATGATATGCCGTCCCGCCCTGCCGTTAGCCATTGCGCCACCTATAAGGGCTATATTATCCGACTCCGTTCCGCCCGATGTAAAAAGTATTTCCTTTTCCTGTACTTTTATACTTTTTGCAATTATTTCCTTTGCATGACGTATATACTTTTCGCTTTCTACACCTTTTTTATGCATACTTGAAGGATTGCCGTAATCTTCACACATTATATGTGTCATAAGTGCTGCCACCTCTGGCAGGCATTTAGTTGTCGCCGAATTATCCAAATAAACTTCCATTGTTTCACCCTGCTATGATTTTGTATTTATAATAAAATATGCATTATATTTTGTAACTGTTCAGAGCAAATCCAAAAATATGGAATTAACATTTAACAGTTGCAATATTATCAGTGCTAAAAATATATGTTACCACATAAATATTGTATACACAAGCTACTTTTCCAACTGATACATAATCCATGCCATAACAGTCATACCTGCGGTCTCGGTGCGTAGTATTCTTTTCCCAAGTGTTATGGGCTTCATACCAAGCTCAATTGCAAGGTTTATCTCCCCCTCGTCAAAACCGCCCTCCGGTCCTATAAATACAGCTATTTTCTCACCGCCATTTAAGCTTCCTATAATATCTTTTGTAGCTTTCATGCCCCCTGCAAAATCCAAGGTTTCCTCCATTTCGTAGGGAACCAGCCTTACGTCCATGGTTTTAGCATATTCCAAAGCTTCTTTGTATGTCATTAAGCTCTTTATCTCAGGTACTACAGCTCGCTTGCTTTGCTTGGCTGCCGCCTCAGAAATTCCCTGCCAGCGTGTTATTTTATTCTTTGCCTTTTTATCATCAAGCTTCATGACACAACGCTTCATTGCCACAGGAATTATCTCGTATACCCCAAGCTCCACCATTTTCTGGATTATAAATTCCATTTTATCGCCTTTGGGAAGTCCTTGAAAAAGATATACCTTGGAGGGAAGCTCCACACCGTCCTCCTTTATAAATCTCAATTCACATAAAACCTCCGTGTCGGTTATCGAAACTATTCCGCATCGGTAATCACGTCCGTCTATTCCGTTGCTTATGCTTATCTCATCATCCACCTTAAGACGGATTACGTTTTTAATATGGTTTACATCATCACCTGTAATTATAACTGTTTTATCATTAATCTGGTCTGGCTGTACGAAAAAATGATACATTTGGAATTCTCCTTTATATTATCAGAAAAAACTGCTTTTTCTAGCTGTCACACTAACCCACTCACCCTGATATGTGACTTCAATTACTTCAAGCCCTGCCTTTTCCACTGCTTCACGAACTGTCTGCTCTTTATTGTCAATAATTCCTGACGTAATGTAAATGCCACTCGGTTTTAGCTGGTTTACAATTACAGGAGTAAGAGGTACGAGTACATCTGCGAGGATATTTGCCACTACTATATCATATTTATTATATCCTACCTTGTCCTGAACAGCCTTGTCACTTATTATGTTTCCTATCATCATTTCAAAGCTTTCGGGAGCAATACTGTTTACCTCCATATTTTCACGTACCGCCTCCACAGCACATGGGTCAAGGTCTGTTCCTACTGCGTGTTTAATTCCGTACATAAGTGAGATTATGGCAAGTATTCCGCTGCCTGTTCCCACGTCCAAAAGCTCTGTCTCTGGAGTTATATGCTTTTTTAACTGTCTGATACATAGCTGCGTGGTTTCGTGCATACCTGTACCAAACGCCGTACCAGGGTCAATATGTAAAATTTTTTTTGACTTATCCTCATCCTTTACCTGCTCCCATGAGGGAATTACAAGTAAATCATCTATGTAAAACTGATGAAAGAACTGTTTCCAGTTGTTAATCCAATCAATATCCTCTGTCTCCGATACCATTATCGAGCCTTCGCCTATATCCATAAACTCACGAAGGTCATCCAGCTCACGCTTGATTTCGGCTACCTTTTCGTCCGTATCAACAGGGTTCTCGTCGCTCTCCTCCACGAAGAAGCTTAGATATGCTATTCCGTCATCCTCTGGTCCGTCAGGAAGTATATCAACAAACATCTGCTCCTTTTCAAGCGGCGTGAGGGGTATCTTATCCTCTATCTGTGCGCCCTCAAGTCCTATATCGTAAAGTGTGCTTATTATAATATCCTCTGCATCTGTTATTGTCTTTATTGTAAATTTTTTCCATTTCATATTTATATATCCTCCATTAATTTGCGTCCTTAACGCAAAACATCCGTATGATGTTATCATATAACATCATACGGATGTTTATCAAGCTATTTAACTAATTCTTATTTATTAAACAGCCCTTTCTTTTTATCTTTTTTCTTATCCTTAGTGAAATCACTTGATTCCATGTTTTTAACTGCCTCAAGGCTGTTTCCCGTTTCCCTGTCAAACTGACGGAGAAGCTCCTTTGCCTCGTTTGAAAGCTTATCAGGCACCTGAACCACGAGTGTTACATAATGGTCACCCCTTATATCCTTACTTCTAAGGGATGGAACACCTTTACCACGGAGTCTTACACGTGTATCCGTCTGGGTTCCGGCTTTGACCTCATAAGCAACCTTGCCGTCAACCGTATCTATGAGGATTTCTCCTCCTAGAGCGGCAACCACAAATGATACAGGAACCGTGGAGAAGATATTCATATCCTGTCTTTGGAATATAGGATGTCTGTCTACCACTACCTCAACAAGCAGGTCTCCCCTTGGTCCTCCATTGACTCCCGGCTCACCCTTATCCCTTATACGGACACTCTGACCATTGTCAATACCTGCCGGAATTGATACCTGAATTTTCTTACGATTAGCAATATATCCGCTTCCATGACAGTCCGGACATTTTTCCTTAACCATCTTTCCCGTACCGCCACAATCCGGACATACCTGGGTATTTCTGATAACTCCGAAAGGAGTTTTGCTTTGCATTACAACCTGACCACGTCCACCACACTTACTACAGGTTTCAGGCGAAGTTCCCGGTTTTGCACCGTTACCGTTACATGTCTTACATGTATCCTTTAACGTTAGCTCAATCTCCTTTTCAACACCAAACACAGCTTCTTCAAATGTAATTCTCACACTTGTGCGGAGGTTTGCCCCTTTCATTGGTCCATTGCTCCTTGAAGATGACCTTCCACCGCCAAAGAAATCACCAAATATATCTCCAAATATATCAGAGAAGTCAGCTCCGCCAAAATCAAATCCGCCAAAGCCACCGGCTCCGCCGCCTTCAAATGCAGCATGACCAAACTGGTCATACTGCCGTCTCTTTTCAGGATCACTTAATACGGCATAAGCCTCAGATGCTTCCTTGAATTTCTTCTCAGCTTCAGCATCTCCTGGATTCATATCAGGGTGATATTTCTTGGCAAGCTGTCTGTATGCTTTTTTTATACTGGCATCATCAGCGCCACGCTCAACGCCTAATACCTCATAATAATCTCTTTTCTGCTCTGCCATTTTATCTGTCCTTCCCATCTATATCGCAATTTATATATCGCAATTGTGGAGAATTGCTGTTAGCAATTCTCCAGCATGAAACTTAGAAAATCTTTTCGTTTTTTAGACTTCTCTGTAGTCTCCGTCTACTACGTCGTCTGCTGAACCTGCATCATCAGTCTGCTGTGCCGCACCGCCCATGTTGCTCATGTCAGGACCAGCTCCTGCTGCACCCTGCATATTCTCATACATCTTTGTAAAGAGGTTCTGTGCCTTTGACATAAGTGCTTCCTGCTTGCCCTTTAATTCTGTAACCTGATCTTCTGAAAGCTCTGTGTCCTTTGTACTTTCAAGGAATGATTTAAGTTCATTTAAGTCAGCCTCAAGAGCTGCCTTCTCGTTAGCGTCAATCTTATCGCCCACTTCGCTAAGTGCTTTCTCCGTCTGGAATACAAACGAGTCAGCATCATTTCTAGCGTCAATTGCCTCTTTACGCCTCTTATCCTGTGCTTCGTACTCTGCTGCTTCCTTAACTGCCTTTTCAATATCTTCATCAGACATATTAGAGCCTGCTGTGATTGTAATATGCTGCTCTTTGCCTGTTCCTAAATCCTTAGCTGATACGTTTACAATACCGTTTGCATCGATATCGAATGTAACCTCAATCTGAGGAACACCACGTCTTGCTGGAGGTATACCGTCAAGTCTGAACTGTCCAAGTGACTTGTTATCCCTTGCAAACTGTCTCTCAC
>CAYTGS010000069.1:0-10278 GCA_964437435.1 uncultured Roseburia sp. | reverse complement strand
AAAATCCCGTGGGTAGCGATACCCGTACCGGTTCGATTCCGGTCGCCGGCACTATATAATAAACTAATCTCATAAATGTGCGTTTAGCTCAGCTGGATAGAGCGTTTGGCTACGGACCAAAAGGTCGGGGGTTCGAATCCTCTAACGCACGTATTTAAACTGCGGATTGCTTGTTCAAGTATATTCGCTTTTTTATTTTATTTAACTGAGATATTTGTATGGGCTTTGATTGACATGGATATGGATTTAACTTATTATAATATTATAGGTGCAGGAACGGAGGGATTATGTGAGAACGAGATTTGTATTAAAAACCTGTGCGTTGATATTATGTGCAGCTATATTTATAGGAGGCTGCGGTAAAAATAGCGATAATACAAATGTGCTTGCTGGAATGGGGTTGGTGGAACAATATGATTTTCAGGGAGCATTGGATAGCTTTGAAAAGGCTATTTTAAATAATGAAGATTTGGAACTGTCATATAGGGGGCAGGGAATTGCATATATGGGACTTGGAAATTATGAGGAGGCTCAGAACTCATTTTTGAGCTCTATTCAAAATGCTGGAAATACTCTTACTTCCCTTGAATATGATACTAATTATTATCTTGCTTCGGCGTATATGAAATTGGGAAAATATGCAGAGGCAGAGGAAATATATTCTGCAATAATAGCACTAAAGAAAAAGGAGACGGACGCATATTATCTGAGGGCATGTGCTGTAATCAGACAGGGACGTTACGAGGAGGCACTAAATGATTTTGAAAAAGCATTTTCACTTGATTCAGATAATTTGGGAATAGTAGTTGACGCATATACAGAAATGCAGGCGGCAGGTTTTGAGGATAATGGAAAAGTGTATGTGCAGGAGTTCCTTGAGAATAATGATAAGCTTCTCGATAATGGCGAGAAAGGTATGCTTTATTATTATCTTGAAGATTATGAGCAGGCACGTATATGTCTTGACGCATATGTAAATGGAAGTGATGAGGAACGCTCACTTATTTTAGGACAGACATATGAGAAGCTTGGCGATATGAATTATGCAACGGTTGTTTACCAGACTTATCTGGATGGAAATGAACCTACTGCGGCAATATATAACAGCCTTGGAATATGCCTTATGAATCAGGGAAAATATGAGGAGGCAGTTACGGCGTTTCAAAATGGAATAGATTTGGGAAACAGTGATTATATTCAGGAACTTAAATATAATCTGATTGTGGCAAATGAATATGTGGGAAATTTTTCTTCAGCTAAATCAATGATGCAGGATTACATACAGACATATCCTGATGACGCAAAAGCTAAGCGTGAATATGAATTTTTACGTACAAGATAAATGTTTGAAAACTTATGAAAACACTAGATATTGTATTTTTATAAAAATAAACCATAATATTTAGTGGTGTTCGATTGACTTGACTAATCTTATCTGTTATTATTTTATGTATAGCGAAGCAGTGATAACTGAATTATTCTGCTTTCACAATCATATGGGAGGAGTCTTGTCATGGTAGGAGAAAACGAAAAGTCTACGATGTTGGATTATAGACAGTTGGTAGATAAATATGTAAATATTGAAGATTGGAGAGTAAAGGAAAATTCTACAGTTACATATTCTGTAGGCGGTTTGATACTTTCTAACTCGGGAGCGGTTACAGCTAATTATTGGCTTTCTGAAATATATGATGAGGAGATTGCCAATGCCCATAGAAATGCGGATATCCATATTCACGATTTATCAATGCTTACAGGCTACTGTGCAGGTTGGTCACTTAAGCAGCTTATTACTGAAGGACTTGGTGGAATACCGGGGAAGATTACTTCTGCCCCAGCAAAGCATTTATCCGTTTTATGTAATCAGATGGTAAATTTTTTGGGAATAATGCAAAATGAATGGGCAGGCGCACAGGCTTTTTCTTCCTTTGACACGTACCTTGCTCCATTTGTAAAGGTTGACAATCTTTCGTATGATGAAGTAAAAAAATGTATAGAGGCGTTTATATATGGAGTTAATACTCCAAGCCGATGGGGAACCCAGGCACCATTTAGCAACATTACCCTTGATTGGACTGTTCCAAGTGACCTTGCGGAGCTTCCTGCCATAGTGGGTGGAAAAGAAATGGACTTCTGCTATAAGGACTGTAAGCCTGAAATGGATATGATAAACAAAGCCTTCATAGAGACAATGATAGAGGGAGATGCCAATGGAAGGGGATTTCAATATCCTATTCCGACTTATTCCATAACTAAGGATTTTGATTGGTCAGATACGGAGAATAACAGGCTTCTTTTTGAAATGACTGCAAAATATGGTACGCCGTATTTCTCAAATTATATTAATTCAGACATGGAACCATCTGACGTGAGGAGTATGTGTTGCCGTTTGAGGCTTGATTTAAGGGAGCTTAGGAAGAAAACGGGAGGTTTCTTTGGCTCTGGTGAAAGTACGGGAAGCGTAGGTGTTGTAACTATAAATATGCCTCGTATTGCGTATCTTTCTGAGAATGAGGATGATTTCTATAGGCGTCTTGACCATATGATGGATATAAGCGCACGTTCACTAAAAATAAAAAGAAATGTAATTTCAAAGCTTTTAGAGGACGGGTTATATCCGTATACAAAGCGTTATCTTGGAAATTTTGACAGTCATTTTTCTACTATCGGACTTATTGGAATGAATGAGGCAGGATTAAATGCAAAGTGGATAGGGGCTGATATGTCTGATAAAAGAACACAGCAGTTTACAAAAGATGTACTCAACCACATGAGGGAGAGATTATCCGATTATCAGGAGCTTTACGGTGATTTATATAATTTGGAGGCAACTCCGGCAGAGAGTACAACTTATAGGCTTGCAAAGCATGATAAAGAGTTGTATCCTAATATTATAACAGCAGGTCATGATGGGGATAGACCGTATTACACGAATTCATCACATCTTCCTGTTGATTATACGACTGACATATTTGATGCCTTGGATATTCAGGATGAATTACAGACACTATATACTTCGGGAACGGTATTTCATGCATTTTTAGGGGAAAAGCTTCCAGATTGGAAGGCTGCTGCGAACCTTGTCCGTACAATTGCGGAAAATTACAGGCTTCCATATTATACAATGTCGCCAACATATTCAATATGCAGTGAACATGGATATCTTGCAGGTGAACAAAAAATATGTCCTAAGTGTGGAAAGGTGACTGAGGTATACAGTCGTATTACTGGATATTACAGACCGGTTCAAAACTGGAATGAGGGTAAGCTTCAGGAGTATTCAGACCGGACGGAATATATAGTAAATAGCAAAAGTGGGACGTGTAAAAATGATACGGTTAAAAAGGAGCTGTCTTACAAACCAGAGGTTAAGTATGATACCAATATTGGAAAGAAACCAAGCAGCATATTTTTATTTACAACGAAAACCTGCCCGAATTGCAGACTTGCCAAGGAATATCTAAAGGACTTTGATTATACAGTGATTGATGCTGAGGAAAATAGTCAGCTTGCTGTGGAATATGGAGTAATGCAGGCACCGACGCTTGTGATTGAAGCTGGACAATCGAGGCAAAAGTATGTTAATGTATCTAATATAAAGAAATATGCAGAGGAATACAAAGGAGCATAAGTAATATGGAGGTTTGACAATGATAAACAAGTTGGTTAAAAAAATTCAGGAAACCAAAGCACCTATTGTTGTAGGACTAGATCCTATGATTAATTTTGTACCGGAGCACATAAAAACAGTGGCTTTTGCGGAAAAGGGAGAGACACTGGAGGGCGCAGCGGAGGCTATTTGGCTTTATAATAAAGGTATTATTGATAAGATTTATGATTTAATACCAGCCGTAAAGCCACAGATTGCCATGTATGAGCAATTTGGAATTCCTGGGCTTGTGGCATTTAAAAAGACTGTTGAATACTGTAAGGAAAAAGGGCTTATTGTAATCGGAGATATTAAGAGGGGCGATATAGGCTCGACATCTTCGGCTTATGCGGTAGGTCATTTGGGACAAGTTAAGGTTGGAGATACATGGTGTAGGGGATTTGATGAGGATTTTGTGACTGTAAATCCTTATCTTGGAACTGACGGAATACAACCGTTTATTGATGTATGCAAGTTGGAGAAGAAAGGATTATTTATCCTTGTAAAGACTTCAAATCCAAGCAGTGGAGAATTTCAGGATAAGCTTATAGACGGAAAGCCTTTATATGAGCATGTCGGTGAGAAAGTTGCGGCATGGGGTGAACAGCTTATGGGCGATGAGTATAGCTATGTGGGAGCCGTAGTGGGAGCAACATATCCCGAACAGGGGAAAATTTTAAGGAAGGTTATGCCCAAGTCGTTTATATTAGTACCTGGATATGGCGCACAGGGTGGTCAGGGAAAGGATTTAGTTCATTTCTTTGATGACAACAGGCTGGGGGCAATTGTCAATTCCTCAAGGGGAATTATCGCAGCATACAAAAACGAGAAGTATGAAATGTTTGGTGAGGTAAATTATGCAGACGCTTCCAGACAGGCAGTTATAGATATGATTACCGATATAGATCATGCATTGACGGCTGCGGGAAAATAATATTATTACAAATAAAAATCATATAAACCGGGCAGAGATGAAAATCCTGCCTGGATTTAATAAATCAGAACATCTTAAGAAAATTCGTTAATCTTTATAATTCACTAATCTTTAATTTACAAACGATACATTGGTTTTATGGTAATATACACGGGGGATAAAATGATATTGGAAGGCTTTGAAGAAAAATTTAATATTGAATTGAGTGAACAGCAGTGGGAGGCAGTAAAGGCGGTAGACGGAGCGACACTTTTGTTGGCAGTTCCGGGAAGCGGAAAAACAAAAGTTTTGGTTACAAGGCTTGGTTATATGATTTACTGTTGCGGAATTAAGCCGGAGGAAATACTTACGGTTACATGTACTGTGGACGCTGCAATGGATATGAAACAGCGTTTTATCGACAGCTTTGGGGGAGAAATGGCTGAACGCCTGGAGTTTTGTACAATAAACGGTATTTTTGAAAAGATTATAAGTCATTGTGAAAAAGATTATTGCATTGAGACTAGAAATTGTTCAATGCCTGATTGTGATGACCAATTCGGTTATGCTTATACAATGCTAAAAGATAATGACGGGCTGTTGGCATATTTCCAAAGTATATATAAATATATATGTGTGGATGATGCACAGGATATTTCCAAAATACAGCATATGATTATCTCGTTATTGGCAGGAAGCGAAGAAAATATTTTTATGGCTGGAGATGAAAATCAGAGTATTTACGGCTATAGGGCAGCTTATCCAGAAGCATTTTTTACATTTGAGAAAGACCATGAGGGGGCTAAGGTACTTTTATTGGAGCAGAATTTCAGGTCAAATGCAAAGATTGTCAAGGCAGCGGATAAATTTATCCAGAAAAACCAGTTCCGACATAGAATTTCAATGACTGCCGTTAGGGAAGACGGCACCGACATAAGGGATATAGAAATTAAAAACCGTAGAGCACAGTATACATATTTGGCAAAGGTTGCGGCAAACTGTAGCGAGGAGACAGCCATATTATACAGGAATAATGATAGCGCACTTCCACTTATTGACCTGTTAGAGAGACAGGGGACTGATTACAGGATACGAAATGCTGATTTAAGCTTTTTTTCAGATAGGGTGGTTAACGATATTACAAACATTATTAAATTTGCATATAATCCCATGGATATAGAGATTTTTATGCAGATTTACTTTAAAATTTCCACATTTATGAGCAGGTCAGTGGCAATAGAGGCGTGTCGCATGAGCAAGGAAAATCATATTCCGATTATTGAGGCAGCATTAACATATGGCGAGCTTGCTCCTAGTATTCTAAAAAATTCAAAGGCTATACAGACCCATTTAAAGGAACTTGTTAATGACCCTGCTGACAGGGCGGTATATAGGATTGTCAATTTTATGGGATATGGCGCATATTTGGAGCGCATGAATATACGTGACAGTAAGGTTCAGATATTGGATGCTATAGGACTTAATGAGACGACACCAATGCGGCTTATAGAAAGGCTTGATGAACTGGCAGCTATTATAAGGGAGAAGAAACAAAATCCTAAGTGCTGCCTTATATTGTCAACAATCCATGCAAGCAAGGGATTAGAGTATAATACAGTATATATTATGGATGCAAAGGATGGCATATTCCCTGAAAATGTGGTAAAGGACAGGGATAAAGCGACAAGAGACGAACTCAAGGAATATGAGGAGGAGCGCAGATTATATTATGTTGGTATAACAAGGGCAAAGAACCAACTAAATATATTCAGCTTTAAAAATAAATCTGCATTTACCGATGAACTTTTGGAAAAGAGCAACAAGCCGATGATAAGGAGCCATGCAAGGAAAAATCTGCTGCTTTCCAAGAGCGCACAGAGTCAGATTATAGCCCAAAAGGTAGTATTAGAGTCCGAATATTTAAATAAGCTTGAGGAAATAAAATCATCAGGCCATGTAAAGCATAAGACATATGGGGATGGTAAGATACTTGCCCTAAATGGCGATACGCTTGAGATAGCATTTGCAAACAAGACAGCTAAGTGTAAATTAAAGTTCCTTATGGAAAATGGGCTTATATTATAAGAAATTTCATATAATAATATTATACAGACAATAAATTTTCTGAAAATATATTGAAAAAACCGTCGAAAACGTTTATAATCTTACGTAATATATTGCAAAAGGGGTTATAATATGCAAAAAGGTGAAATTACGGAACGTATGGCAACATTAAATTTGGAGTTTGAAGAACTATTTGATATTGTAGAGGCAGTTTCGCAGGTATATCCAATGATAGTACTGGCAAATTTGACTCAAAATAAGTATTTAATGTTAAAAAATGAAAGGTTTCTGTATAATGACGTTGTAAACAGCGGGAACTATGAAGATTTGATAGACGACAATATGGATAACATACATCCTAATTACCAACGGCTTTTTAATGACTGCTTTTCAAGGGAACACCTTATAAGAAGCTTTAACAACGGAAAGACAGAGGTATATGCCGAACTCTACCAGAAGGACACTATGGGAAAGTATCAATGGGTTTCAGTACATGTTATTAAGCTTAAGGACAAAAACGGAGACATACGTCACGTATGCCTTAACCGTGTATTGGACGGTGTGGTTGAGAACCACGGTAACAGAAGATAGTACTAAATAATATGGTTGTAATAAAATGAGCAGGTGGTACCTGCTCATTTTGTGTCAAATATTAATATAATGAATATGACGGCTTAGCCAATAAAAATCCTTGAACAAAGTCCGCACCGAGTTCTTTAACCGTCTCAAATTCCTCCTCGGTTTCTATGCCCTCTGCAATAACCTTGAGTAGGTTATCATGGCAGTATTCTATAATACCATGTACGAGGGATTGGGTTGATTTTGCCTTATCAATATTTCGTATCAGGCTCATATCTAGCTTTACGAAATGGAAACGGTTGGAAACAAGTATATCGCTGTTGCTGTAGCCTGAACCATAGTCGTCCAAGGCAATCGGAATATTCCACTTCTGGCAGAAGCTTCGTTTCCTTTCCTCCATGTCAGCTTCGCTTTGAGTTTCCTCAGTTATTTCCATTACAATACGGCTCAATTTTTCACCATACATGTTTTCAAGCTCTTTCCAGTCATCATCAGATATAAGCTGGTTTGGAATGGAATTGATAAAAATACGTGCATTGTCATTTTCGTGAACCTGATTGAAAAATCCAGCCAACGAATGGAACCATGTAATCCTCTCAATCTTGTCAAGCTTTGCCTGTGCCATGGAAACCCTTATAAGGTTATCGGGTCTTCCGAGTAAATCAGATACGGGACGTATAAGCGCCTCGTAAGCAAAAATTTCACCAGTATCGACAGAGATAATAGGCTGGTATGCATAGCGTATTGCCTCATTTGCAATAATTCTGTCAAGCTCTCCGACTCCCTGTACAAGCAGGTAATCCTTCATATAGGAATCACGGTTAAATTGCCTTATGCTTCCCTTGGCGTTTTTCTTTACCTGATACATTGCAAAGTCAGCATATTTGAGAAGCTCTGCATAATTGTCAGCGTCAGTGTTATAACAGGCAAACCCGGCGGAGGCACTCATATTAAGCTCTTTTCCGTCTGGAAGTGACAGCTTGGTTTTCATCAGATTATTGTGGAGGTTTGTCATGGCTTTCAGTATAACATCCTCCGGTTCATCATACAGGAATATTGTAAATTCATCTCCGGCAAGGCGGGCGCTGATATTTTTCTCTGGTAGTTCCTGCCTGATAAGGTCAGCTAATTTACATATATATTTATCACCAGTGTCGTGACCGTATGTATCGTTTGTATATTTGAGGTTATCCAAGTCCCATACAGAAATAATACCGTTATTACAATGCTTTCCGTCAATCAGGTACTTCACCTCACGGATAAATGCGCCCCTGTTATAGAGACCGGTGAGAATGTCATAATCCCTGTCGTGTATGATTTTTTGCTTTTCGAGTACTTCCTCTGTGATATCAGATACAATGAGGAGTGTATTCCTTCCATTTATATTCTTCTTTATTTCAAGCCACTTAACTGCTGAAGAAGAATTTTGAAATTTATATATATTGGGGTTTTCGTGGCTTTGTTCAAAATAAGGTTCAATAAATGTAAGCCTTGGCATAAGCAGCTTTTGCTTAATGCGGTTGTGGTCCCATCCGCTGTCTGATATTTCAAAAATATCAAAAATCTGGTGGGTGCAGTATACAACGTCATAGTCAGGGTCAAGCTCGCATACACCAAGCGAAATTTCTGAGATATCAATTATATCCGACATTTTGTTCCCTAAATTATATATGGAGACATTTTGCTTTTCTATTGCATTCGAGAGATTGTCAAACTCGCTGATATTAGTCTTTGGCAGTGATGTATATCCTGGTGCAAGCTTTGGTATACCGCTGTTTAGCGTATCTATCGGCTTCATCACGAAATGTATGATTATAAGTATTCCTGCAAAGGAAAGCAAAAGGGCAAGAATCATTGCAACAGCAGTTACAATTTCAAGCTTCTGGGTAGAGGCGTTCAATGACTTTGTATTTACTAAACCTGCAATTACCCAATTCTCATCATAATAAGGCGAGCGTGAGGAATATAGCCTTAATGGGTAAACACAGGCACTTGTCTTCTGGGTTAATCCGGTGAAAGATATATTATATATTTTGTATGTCTCATTACTAGGCGTTATGTTAATTGAAGTTCCTGTTGCTATTTCTTTGTAGATGTCTGAGTCGGAAGCGGTATACATATTGTTTATTGTTGTATAGTCACTTGTCGTTCCAATCATATAGCAGCTATTGTCATCACCCACGAGATTTGCGCTTGAAAGCATTTCTTCGAGTGAATCAAAAGTAATGTCAAATCCGATTACACCATAGGAATGGTGGTTACTGTCTAAAAGCGGTATGGAATATGTAATGCACATTGTCTCACCGTCATGTACATTTATTGGCTGGCTGATATATCCTAAATCCATAACCTGTACATTTCTGTATGAGTTTCCACCCTTGTATGCTGTTTGGTAAAAGGTACAGTTTTTGTGGGTATCGACACAGCGTGTCCAGCTTTCAGCCCTTGGAATTCCATATCTGTTTAATATAAGCGGATCACCGGCAAGGGCGACTATATCTGAATCATCTTCTTCTAAACTGTCAAGACCAACATTTCTTATATAAATAGCATCTTTTAATGAATCATATGATTTATTTTCGAGAATAATATAACATGATGACGCTCCGCTTTTTTTCAAATAAGAACGAACAACGGGAACGATATCGTATAGAACATCATATCTGTTGTTTTTCTGGGAAATAAAACTAGACACGTCCATATCAAGGCTGGAAGCCTTGGAAGATACCGTATCGGTGACTTTGGTATAAAATTCATTAATATTGGTATAGCTGGAAAATTGGTTTCCCAACGTATCACCTTTGGCGGACACGGTGCTTTCGAGAACTCTGTTAAGACTGTCGCTTAAGCTGTCGTGGGCACCACTGAAGATAAGTGCACCTGAAAATATTGTGAACTGTAAAATAAGAATTATTATCAGGGGTACAAGTATGTAATATTTTAGGCTGATATTTTTTAGTGTTTTTCGCATTCCATTTTCTCCTATAAGTAATCAGGCTGCATTGTTGATAAATTAATTCTATATTAACATAAACAAAAATTGGATAAAATAGGAAATTAAAAAAAATTACAA
>CAYTGS010000068.1:0-10328 GCA_964437435.1 uncultured Roseburia sp. | reverse complement strand
CATCCTCTGAAATGTCTCCCAAAAAATCCCTTGCCGTCTCATATAAAACCTCAGCTCCTAAGGTGTTAGTCTGGAAAAATGAGAATGGTGAGATTTTGAATTTTAATCCCAACAGTTCCTCATAAAAGTAATCCTGTCCATACAATATAACAGTCTCGTCACTTTGTACAACATCAGCCAAGGAATCATTTTTGATATGAAGTACACCTGTTATCTTACCAGCCAGTGTCAACGCTAAAAGCTTATCCACTAAAGGCTTAAGGTCATATTCTTGCTGTGTTGTAGTAACCAATGCTATGAGCATTTCACCTGTCTTTTGTGCCTTTCTGACCAACAAATGCCTTAAATATCCTTCGTGGCGTATGCGGTGGAAATATGTTGCATTGAGGTCTTTGAAGTAATCAAGGACGCAAGTTAAAACAAGCCTGTAATCATTGTCTACTATCTGGCAGCTATGGACTGTTACTATGTCATAGAAGCTGCCACGTTTATGCATTCCCAGTGCCAATGGTCCATCCTTATATTCATCACCAAACGAAAATTCCATCTTATTTCTATAGTTATACTGTACAGGGCTTGCCTTTATTCCCTCAAATATGCTTTCCATATACTTGTCATAATCCAAGTTTAAGCCCTCTAACTGAAGCTGTTTTTCAAAGGCAGGCTTTAGAAGCTTCCTTACCTGATTTTCCTTGATTTCTAGTTGTTTTTCGTAAGGAATTGTTTGGTAACTGCAACCTCCGCACTCTCCAAAGTGAGGACAAGGGCTTTCTATCTCAATCGGGGACTTTTCTATAACCTCAAGGCATCTTCCCTCTGCTTTTCCCTTTCGCTTTTTCGTCACCATAAATGATATTTTCTGTCCCGGAATTACGTTTTTAACCACAACATTTTCATCCTCGCAGGCAATTATCCCTTTGTTTGGAAAATCAATTCTTTCAACATAACCTTCTAAAATCTGTCCTTTTTTCATTCAAATCTCCTATATATTTATTTTCATGTACATGAAAATGGGTGTCGCTTTTGCGGCACCCATTTTTATGACTTACGTTTTTACACCATTTATTTAACAGTTGTGTACTCGTTCTCCTTTGCAGGTTCCGGTTCTTCATCTTCCTCATCATCAAAGAAGTCATCTTCGAAATCATCATCAAACTCATCATCAAAGTCATCAAGATAATCAGGTGTCATATAACGATAAACTGCATATGCGATTCCTGCTACTGCGGCAACTGCACCGATTATAGCCAATACCCAAAGTACTGTATTGCACTTCTTCTCGTTCTCTTTTTTAATCTCATTCCTGTCACAAAATCTGCTGAGAATATCGTCGCTTAATAAATTTTTGTCCTGCAGATATTCAACTAAATCATCAAACTTTTTCATTTTATAAGCCCCTTTCATTATTTGTAACTATTCAGAGCAAAGCAATAATTTTCAAGCTCGCTCCACAATGCTAAATATATCATATCACTAATCTTTGAATTTTACTACCTTTTTTTGTGAAAATTAGATTATTAAAATTAAATTTTCTGTAGTTTTGCAAATGCAGCATACATTATTTTGTTTCCGTAGGCATCAAAATTAACCGTTACCTTAAAATCCTTTGGCTCCTGAACAATATTTAAAACGGTCCCTTCTCCGTATTTTACGTGTTTTATCCTGTCACCTATAACATATCCAAGCTCCCCCTTAGACATTGAAGGTGCCCCCTTTTTAAGTTCATCCAAAGATTTTGCAATATACGGCTTATTGGCGGCTGGTGTCACCTTTTTCCTTACTACAGCCTTAGGCCTTATTCCTCCAAGAACACTAGTTGCGCCTTTGTTAGCAACCACATTCACATTTGCAGTGGGCTTGTCAAAAAAGCTATAGTCATCGTCATCCTCATCCCATATTTTAGTTGCTGATGGAAGCTTATTGTCAAGAAGCTTAGGTGGTATCTCTTTGACAAAACGGCTCACTACATTATATTGTGTTGTGCCCCTTATCATTCTCGCCTTTGCATATGTTATAGTAAGGTCATCTTTTGCCCTTGTAATACCGACATATGCCAAGCGCCTTTCCTCCTCTATGTCGTTATTATCATCCGACGTGATAGTTATATAGCTTGGAAAAACTCCGTCCTCTAGTCCCGCAAGGTAAACCTGTGAAAACTCAAGGCCTTTAGCACTGTGAATTGTCATTAACAATACCTTGTTATCATCTCCGTTGACACCATCTATATCTGCCACAAGTGCAACTTCCTCTAGGAATGCCGAAAGTGTTGCCTCCTCACCGAGTGCTTCCTTTTCCATCTCAAAGGTGACAAGCTTTGTCACAAGCTCATCAATATTTTCAATCCTATCCTTTGCCGTCTCCTCGTCATCATCCTCCTCAAGTTCCCTTACATAGCCTGTTGTTTCTATAACATCTGATATTAAATCCTCCAAAGAACCTCCGGCATTAAGCTTAGTCCTAAACATTCTAATCATTGTAGCAAAATCCCTGAGTTTATCTGTTGCTTTACTTTTTCCCAACGAAGGTATTTCATCCACATTAAGTATTGCCTCAAAAAAACTTATTCCCATATTGTCTGCATAGTCCTGAACTTTCGTTATGCTTGCTGCACCTATTCCACGTCTCGGAACATTTATAATACGCTTAACCGCCAAATCATCCTTGCCATTATCTATTGTCTTTAAATATGCAAGTATATCCTTTATCTCCTTTCTTGCATAAAAGTTAACGCCCCCCACAACTTTATACGGAATGTTGAGTGCAACAAAGCTTTCTTCCAAAAGTCTCGACTGGGCATTTGTCCTGTATAAAACTGCACATTGGTTATAATCACTTACAAGCTCCCGTTTTTTGCGTCTAATATCACCTGTTATGTATTCAGCCTCTTGGTATGCGGTATCAAATGGCCTAAAATGGATAAGGTTTCCTGCACCCTTGTCAGTCCATAGTGCCTTATCTTTTCGTCCGACATTGTTTTGTATTACTGCATTTGCCGCATCAAGAATATTCTGTGTTGAGCGGTAGTTTTGTTCAAGCTTTATAACCGTAGCTTCTGGATAAACTATCTCATAGTCAAGAATATTCCTAATGTTGGCTCCCCTGAACTTATAAATTGACTGGTCATCATCACCAACAACGCAAAGGTTACGGCTTGCCGATGCCAATAACCTGATAAGCTCAAACTGTGCCGTGTTTGTATCCTGATATTCATCAACCATTATATACCGAAAACGATTCTGATAATTTTCAAGCACATCGGGACAGCTCTTAAAAAGTTCAACTGTTTTCACAATTAAATCATCAAAATCAAGTGCATTATTTTTCTTTAACGTTAGCTGATACTCGGCATAAGCTGCTGAAATACGCTTCTTCTGATAATCGCCTATGGCTGACATTTCGTATTCTGTTGTCGTTATCAGATTATCCTTTGCAGAGGAAATAGCGTTTAAAATAGTGCGTTCCTTTAATTGCTTTGTATCTATATTAAGTTTCTTGCAAACATCCTTCATGACACTCTTTGAATCATCAGAATCATATATCGTAAAGCTATTATCAAAGCCCAAACGGTCTATATGCCTCCTCAAAATACGTACACATGTAGAATGGAAGGTGGATACCCATATGCTCTCAGAGCCAAAGCCCACCATGCTGTCAACCCTCTCTCGCATCTCCCCTGCTGCCTTGTTGGTGAATGTAATTGCCATAATATTCCATGGGTTTACATTCTTTTTTTCTATGAGATAAGCAATTCTCCTTGTAAGTACGCTTGTCTTACCAGAACCTGCACCTGCAAGTATAAGCACTGGTCCTTCAGTGGTAAACACTCCCTTTTTCTGCTGTTCATTTAATGTATCATAAAGACTCATAAAACTTTCCTTTCTAAATTCCGTGACGTATATTTATCAGTATAGCAAAAACGCAGCCATAAAACAAGAACAAGCTTTTGGATTTCAAACACCTTTTTTGTTTCACTGCATATAATAATAAAAAAATGTCAGGAATATTATGAAAAGGTTAAAATTATCCACATTTATACTAATGGTTTTTATTTTATCCATGCTCATTATCGGCTGTACCCGAAAATCAGATTCTTCGGGAGCCTTGACAAAAGTAACATTAAATGAGGTTGCCCATTCCATATTTTATGCGCCTATGTATGTGGCAATTGAGGAGGGCTATTTTAAAGATGAAGGAATCAATTTGGAATTAGTAACAGGCTATGGTGCTGACAAAACCATGACGGCACTTTTAACCGGAGAAGCCGATATCGGCTTTATGGGAAGCGAAGCTTCAATATACACATATGTACAGGGGGCAGATGACTATGCCGTAAACTTTGCACAGCTTACCCAGCGTGCCGGAAACTTTCTCGTAAGCCGCACCCCCATAGACGATTTCAGTTGGGATATGCTAAAGGACAAATATGTACTTGGCGGTCGCAAGGGCGGAATGCCCCAAATGGTTTTTGAGTATATTCTTAAAATGAACAATATAAATCCCGACACTGACCTTACAATCGACACTAGCATTGATTTTGGCTCTACCGCTGCAGCCTTTTCAGGTGCAAAGGAGGGCGAATCAGGTTACGCAGACTTTACCGTTGAGTTTGAGCCTCATGCCACTTCACTTGAAGCCCAGGAAAAGGGATATATTGTTGCATCCCTAGGAGTCGATTCAGGCTATGTTCCTTATACGGCATTTTGCGCAAGAAAAAGTTATATAGATGAACATTCCGACACACTTCTTTCCTTTACAAAGGCATTACAAAAGGGAATGAATTATGTTTCAAGCCATACGCCAAGTGAAATAGCATCCGTTATTAAGCCTCAATTTTCAGAGACGGGAATTGATACAATAACAACCATTATTACAAGATACCAAACTCAGGACACATGGAAATCAGACCTCGTATTCAGTGAAGAAAGCTTTAAATTATTAGAAAACATCCTTATGGAGGCTGGGGAACTTGAAGATTATGTTCCCTATAATGATTTAGTAGATAATACCTTTTCCACACAGGTAAAGTAACTTCAAAAAAAATAACAGATGTGGTTTTTAAACCCACATCTGTTATTTTATATATTATTCTACTGATGTTACAGTTTCCGTCTCTGTTTCTTCTACAGTTTCAGTCTCTGTCTCTGTTTCCTCCTCCTCTGCCACAAGGTCATCCACACTTGTTTCAAAGGCATATACTGTATTGTACTCTGCCGTATATACAGTATTCATATCTGATTCAAGGCATATATAATACGTATCAGTCATATCATTAAAATCACCTACAAAAATAGTACATGTATTATCACCGTCAGATATCACGATTGTCCTGACAGGGTTGTCAAGTCCATACACGCTTAAATCATCAACGTTTTCTATACAATCCTGTGATGTAAGAGGTGCCACATTACTAATCAGGCTGCTAACCTTCGACTCATCTAGGTCAAGGCTTTTATCTGATTCATATATCCACTCATCCCCATCCTTTGTGAGGGAAACAGTATCATTTGTATTTGTAAATATAAATCCTGTAACATTATCAGCCTCAATGGCATTTACCGTATATGCCTCATCCTCAGAAGCCTCCATTTCATCTGCAACTGAAAGCTTAGACAATCCAAAGAATGCAATAACAGCCACCACCAATACTGCCAGCAGTCCAAAAAGCTGTTTTTTCTGTTTTTCCATTTTTCAAAATCCTTCCTACCTATTTTTATCGTTTTCTACGCTTTATCCATATAACAAGTCCTACAACCACGAGGATGAGAGGTACAATAACCATGAATACAGCCTTGAAAATATAAGCATCCTTTTGGGTTACAGTAAGCCAGTCAAGCTCATAGCTCTTTACAGGTATAGAAACACTAACCTCATGATCTGCCACCGTTCCCATTATATTTGAGAAAAGCTGCTTGTTATTTCCTGATACATATCCGTCATACTGATCCGTAAAAAGCTGTGCACTTGAAAATACATACAATACCGCTGTATTGTCATCATCAATTGTTTTTTCAGCCTTTACACCTATTGCAAATGGTCCTTCAAGGTCTCCATCCTCTTTTTCAAAGGTGGTTATCTGTGTTTCCGTTGTTTTGAGTACTGAATTGTCCGATGTTGTCAAAAGCTCGGTATATTCCATATTGTCAACATCATAGTCTGGAATTGTGATTGCCTGGGCAAAAGGAGCCATTATATATGTGTAATTACCTGTAAGTCCACTTGTTTCGTCCGCATATTCTATGTTAGGCAAAAGGTAAATCTGTGCCTGATAATAATTTTCCGGATTATTGTCTGCAACGTATCCTTCCTCTATTGTCATTCCAAATTCTGACAGAATACTCTCAAAATTAGGGAGTTCAGTTCCCGCATACTCCGTTGTAATAACTGCTTTTCCGCCCTTATTAAGATAATCTATTACCTTATCTGCATCATCCTTTGAAAAATCCGTCTCAGGGGCATGGATAATTATGCATTGTGCATCATCCGGAACCGCATCATAATCCATAAGGCTTATTGTTTCATAATCAATATTTTCCTTCTCAATAGCTGTAGTAAATCCGGAATCAAGTGTATACTCGTTATGACCTGCTATAACATAAATCTTAGGCATATCATCACTTGTACAATATGATATTGCACTCGTGATTTGTCCCTCACCGTCATATCCAGTTACGCTCTGCTGATATGAATATCCTGAGTAACTGTACTCAATCTCATACATATCTGAATAATTAATAACCTTGTAACGCTTATCCGTCTCCACTATTATACTGTTTTGAGAAATACTGTCACTTGTATAACTGCTTGCGAAATGGGGATTTAATAGTGGATTAATGTACGTTACCGTTATTTTATCCGAAAGCTCATCATACCTTGACAATGTCTGCTTTAAAACACTGTCAGCATTGTCCTCAGATACAAGCACATAAATATTAACATCTGTATCCAAATTTTTTACAAGCTGTTTAGTCTGATCCGTTATTCCATAAAGCTGGTTTGTTGTAACATCAATACTTGTATATTTAGACGGAATCTTTGCCGCTATAAGGTTAACAAACACTGTAAGGACAACCGCAATTACAATAGTCACGCTGCTGTATGCGCCCATTGCCAGATTTCCCTTAGAATGGTGTTTTACTGACACTGTATATCTGCGCTTCTGTACCGACTGTGTTGTAAGGAACAAAAGCAGTACAATAACTGAAACGAAATAAATTACTGATGTAATGTCAAAAACCGTGGTAAGCCTGCTGTTACCTGTTGCGTCGGTTACACTGCTTATCATATTGCTGTAATGCGAATAAAAGTCAAATACTCCTAGAAAATCAGTAAATGCATTTCCCGTTGTAGAGATAAGACTCTCTATCCCCTGCATCATATATGTTAGGAAAAGCACGCCAAATGAAACCACTGCTGCAATTACAAGATTTTCAGTTATACTTGATACAAAAAGTCCGACTGCTATTGCCGCAAGCCCGTATAATGTAAATGCCAAAATTGCGACATAGTTTTCAGCTATCGGAACCGTTCCATACCTTGAAAGGAATGGCGGCATGAGACAAAGTAGCGCAATCGGAATTATAAATACCGCCGTCATTGCAAGGTATTTTCCAACCACAATTTTTCCAACCGAAACAGGTGTAGTAAGCAAAAGCTGGTCTGTTTTCTGTCTTCTCTCATCTGCCATTATCCTCATAGAAAGCATGGGAATTGTTATGAGAAACAGCATTAATACATTATCAAGCGGATATGCAACATATGGTGTTCCGTATGAAAGGTTATATGCTGACGAAAACATTGCAAAAATACATATTGTAACAGCCATAAACAGCCATCCCAGCACAGAATGCATATATGCCCTAAATTCTTTTTTAAATATCGCTGTCATTATCTGTTACCTCCTCGTTATCTGTGTCCGTCTTATTTATGTCATCTTCTTTTTCCAAATCTCCGGCTGTAACACTAGCACTGTTATCCCCTGTAAGTTCAAGGAATACGTCCTCAAGGGATTTTTCATCATTTCCAAGCTGCATAATCGGCATATCCGATGCCGCAAGACGGTAGAATAATTCCTTTCTTATATCCTTATCAATGGAAGTATGAATTTGGGCACTAATTTCACCCTCACCTCTGCCTTCTGATATTTCATAGCTCTCAACGCCATCTATATTTTTTAGGACTTCCTCAAGCTTTTGCGTTTCTCCTGTTACCGTGAGTTCAAGCACCGTCTCACCTTTCATAAGTCCCATAAGCTTGTCAGGCGTATCACTAGCCACAAGCTTTCCTTTTGAAATAATCATTATATGGTCGCACACTGCGCTTACTTCCGATAAAATATGTGAGCTTAAAATTATTGTATGGTTTTTTGCAAGGCTTTTTATAAGTGTTCTTATTTCAATAATCTGTTTAGGGTCAAGTCCTACAGTTGGCTCATCAAGAATAATAACCTCCGGATAACCTATGATTGCCTGAGCAAGTCCTACCCTCTGTTTATAACCCTTTGAAAGATTTCGTATAAGCCTGTTTTTAACGTCAGTAATCTGTGTCTGTTCCATTACGGATTCAATCTGCTGTTTTCTTTCCGTCTTCTTTACCTGCTTAATCTCTGCCACAAATTTAAGATACTCCAAAACAGTCATGTCTGGATAAACAGGCGGCAGCTCAGGCAGATAACCTATACACTTTTTAGCTTTCTCAGGTTCCTTTAAAATATCATATCCATTTATCATCACAGTACCCTCGGTAGCTGCGATATATCCGGTCATAATATTCATTGTGGTGGATTTTCCCGCACCGTTTGGTCCCAAAAATCCGTAAATCATGCCTTTTTCCACTGAAAATGACAGATTATCAACAGCCAGATGGCTGCCGTACTTTTTTGTCAGATTTTTTACTTCTATCAATTTATGTCCCTCCCGCAATTTATCTATAGCCATTTTTCAATAGCCTATATAATTCTATGCAGTAAATTTGTTTAAAATATGGTAAAACTGTGTTCATTCTGTGAAAAAAATAAGTGCCATTGGCACTTACTTTTTAGTATCCTTATCCTTATTAACCTGACTATCAAGCTCGTCTATAAGTTGTTCTATCATCATCTTTTTCATATAAACATCAAAGCTCAAAAAACATATAAACGAAAACATCTTGAGGAAATCCCTGTCTTCTTCTGGTGCGTCCTCAAAGGTTCCCATTGCTTTTTCATATTCAGCCACAACATGTTCCTTAAGCATTTCAATTTGTTCATACCCAATAGTGAATACCTCATCATAGATATCCTTTATTGTGAAATCCTCATCCGTATCAAAAAATTTATCCGTGATAGGTCCAAATAACTTCTGTATTTCATTTATTGATAAAATTCCCTTATAATAATATATAAATATAAGCATTAATACATGCTCTCTGGAATATTTTTTCTTAATCGGAGGAGGAAGTAAATCGTTTTTGGCATAATTATTTATCATTGTTTTTGTCATAACCTTTTCATCTTCATTATGTTTCCAATTCCGTCTAAGATTTTTATCCAACAGTGTAGTCACCTGATCCATATATAAATCAATATTAGGTATATCTACGGATTTAACGTAGCTCAATTTTTCAAAGCTCTCCATTATGTTGTTCAATAATTCACGTGTATCTATCTGCATATGAGTTACCATGCCTTTCGTAAAGTCTAATTTTTAATCTCTTACATACACATTATATAGTATCAAATACTACTTATCAAGTTATTTATTTCTGTTTGTGTTTTTAATATCAACTATTCTTTACTTTAATAATGTAATATGGTAAAATATTTACATCTGTAAAACTTTACAGTATTAAAGTTGGAATAGTAACATATTATTTTATAGACGGGGGACTAAAAATAATGAATAGCAAAATTAAAACCGAAGCTGTTGACCACCTTATAGATGCGCTGCTTTGTCTTGAAACAAAAGAGGAAAGCTACAACTTTTTAGAGGATTTATGTACCGTAAATGAGCTTCTTTCACTTTCACAGCGTTTTGAGGTCGCTACAATGCTGAGGGATAAAAAGACATACCTTGAAATTGCAGACAAGACTGGCGCATCCACTGCAACAATAAGCCGTGTAAACCGTTCCTTAAACTATGGCTGTGACGGCTATGAGCTTATATTTCAACGTCTTAAAGCGAAAGAGGAATAATTCTTACAAGATAAAAAAAGGGCTGTGAAATAACCCCTTAGCATAGAGACGTCGGAAATCCCGGCGTCTCTTGCTGTTTATAGCACAATGACTAACGTAAAAAATGGCACAGTTCCCCCTTACCCCATAGAATTAGCCTCTGTTTTATTTAAGCTGCATC
>CAYTGS010000067.1:0-10336 GCA_964437435.1 uncultured Roseburia sp. | reverse complement strand
AACTTTTATCATAGCATATTTGTGAGTGTTTGTATAGATATGTGAACTGATGAAAAATCCACGTATTTTTACCTCTGTTTTTCACACCCCAAACCACAAAACACCATGCAACTGCTATTTAACTTTCAGTTGCATGGTGTCCCTTTTATTTCTGTATATTCAATTTTACCAAAATACATGGTTTCCAATTACGATTCCACTCTTGCTTCCCACACGTCTGAAATAGAGGGCATCGCCTACATTGCTTACGCCGTTTATAGCCTCCTGGGCTGCCTGACGGCATGAATCTTTGGTAGTTCCGTTTAATATCAGTGATTCCATACGTCCCTTTGAGGCTGGAACAAACTGACCGGAAGCATATATAACCTCGGTGATAGAGTTAGGATATGCTGCA
The DNA here is from genome assembly GCA_964437435.1 of uncultured Roseburia sp. Classification (GTDB taxonomy): domain Bacteria; phylum Bacillota; class Clostridia; order Lachnospirales; family Lachnospiraceae; genus COE1. The sequence goes on along the minus strand of CAYTGS010000067.1, from coordinate 9,942 downwards.
CAACGCACCCTGTTCATAACGACAGCACCTACTGCAACCTGACCTTCATATGGCTCACCGCCTGCCTCACATTGGATAAGCGCTGCAAGAATGTCAAGCTCCGATGCAGTTGCCATAACAGCCTCTTTTTGAACAAGTCGTGTAGCCTCTGCCTCCGCACTCGCCTTAGCAGCCGCTCTCGCCTTTTCCTCGGCTTCCCTTGCCATTATGACATCCATTGTCTCTGCATGGTCAATGTCGAATTCAACTGTAACGTACTCTGATGATACATACCCCGTGGTACCTTCGTAACTTACCTTTACCCAGTCGCCATCCTCCGAAATAGCCTCAACAGCTTCTCCGTTTGCAAGAAGCCCGATAACGCCTGCATCAATGCTCGCCTCTTTACGTACCCTAAGTGTTTCCGTATTTGAATATGCTGTTAAAATTCCAACCTCCTGTGCAATTTCTTCAGCTTCATTGCCAAAGTACAGATACTGGTTTCTCACCCAGCCTGTCACGTCTCCCGACGTAATCTTTGACCATTCATCTCCCTTTTCTATAAGTTCTCCTCCGCAATCCTTGTAAAGAACACCTAATTTTTCCGCATCCTGGTCAGGCTTTTTCCTGATGTTAACATATTCGTTAACCTTAGCCATTACAAGGGTTGACTCATTTTCTTCTGATTTAAGCTCTACGGTCTTACTCTTGATAAGCTCCGTAAGCTCATCGCCTTCCATGGAAATATCTGCATCTAATAAATCAGCTACGCCCGCTGTTGTAAGAGGCTTTGATGTCTTATCCGCTGAATCCATCTTGTCTACTGTGGTCTCCTGCTTAGTGTTTGTACTGCCTGTTATCTCAACCTTTGTTCCTGCGGCTTGAGTATTAACAGGTACAGATGCAAATGCGGTAGCTACTGTTGTAATATACAACAGATATTTCCACTTTTTACAACGTGTATTCATTTCATACTCCATTTCATTTCTTTACTGTAAAATTTAGGACAGGCTTAAAATAATAGATTTCCCATTCCAAATTATTACAAAAATATTAAATGTATTACGGTTTTATATAATAACAAAGAGTTCCCACCTTGTCAAGTTGGGAACCCATGTTATTTTATAGATTTTATACTATTTTAACAAGTTGGTAATATGTATTTTCACCAACTTAAAACGCTTTTATCTTCACTTTTTTGCACTATTTGCACTAATATTCTTTATAACCCCCTTTAAATTATTTTTAATATTTTTGCAAATTATACATTTCTGCACTTATTTACACACGCCTCAACAGAATCTATGACCGCCGCCCTCAGCCCTTTTTCTTCAAGGACCTTGACAGCCTCTATCGTGGTGCCTCCGGGAGAGCATACCATATCCTTTAATTCTCCCGGGTGCATTCCTGTTTCAAGCACCATCTTTGCACTTCCAAGCACCGACTGGGCGGCAAACTCATACGCCTGCTTTCTAGGCATTCCCATAGCAACCGCTCCATCAGCCATAGCTTCTATAAACATGAACACATACGCCGGTGAGCTTCCTGCCACACCGATAAATGCATCCATAAGCCTTTCGGGAATGATGCTCGCCTTGCCAAAGCTGTTCATTATCTTAAGCACAAGTTCTTCATCGGATTTATTGGTATCATCCTTAAGGCATATACCCGTACATCCCTCACCGACCATTGCCGGAGTGTTTGGCATACAGCGTATAAGCCTTATTTTCTTCCCAAACTCCTGCTCTATCCAATCTATGCTCTTTCCAGCGGCAATTGATATAACAAGCTTGCTTTCATCAACTATATCTTTGATTTCATTTATAACCTCTGTGAAAAATATAGGTTTAACGGCAAGCACTATAACATCCGCCTCCCTTGCCGTTACTTTATTATCAATGCCTGTGCTTATACCATATTTTTCTGAAATTTTAGCTGCAGTAACACCCGTTTTTGAAGAACCTATAATTTGCTCAGGCTTAAATAGCCCTTTTCCAAGTATACCGCCAATCATAGCGTCTGCCATATTTCCAAGTCCAATAAATCCAATTTTCATATCCGTTATATTCCTTTCCAATTATTGAATTTGTCGCTGTCTAGCCGCCTCGTACATAAGGATAGTTGTCGCAGCCGCCGCATTTAGCGATTCCACCTGTCCCGCCATAGGTATTTTTATGTAACTCGTTGCCATGTCGGCTGTCTCACGCCTTAAGCCATTACTTTCATTTCCTATTAAAAAAGCCGTTGGCTTTGTATAATCAGCTTCATAATAATTAACACTGCCGTCGAGATGAGCTGCATAAACTGAAATTCCCTTACCCTTAAGCAATTCTATGTTTTCACATAAATTGTCAATTATAAAAAAAGGCACCCTGTAAATTGAACCCATTGTGGAACGAATTACCTTGGGGTTAAAAATATCAGCCGTTTTTTTAGTCATGATGACACCATTTACACCAGCCCCTTCGCCAGCCCTTATAATTGTTCCAAGGTTTCCAGGGTCTTGCAAATCCTCCAAGAGTATAAAAAACCAGTTGTTATTTTCGCTTTTATTAAGACAGTCTTCAAGCTCATATCGTGGCATATGCAAAACGCTTAATATCCCCTGTGGTGTCTGCGTGTCTGAAACTTTTTTAAACACATCATCCGAAAGCACTTCATATCTGAAGTTTTCAATTAAAGCCTTTGCCTCACTTCCATTTTTATCAAGGAAAGTTTGAGAGACATATACTTCTTTAATCCATGATGATGGAGCCTCTTGGAACATCTTCATCCCTTCCACAATAAATGCGCCTTCTTCACGCCTTATCTTAGCCTTATCCCTAAGCGCCACAAGCCTTTTTACTTTATTATTTGATGTACTCGTTATCATTTTACAAACCTATTCCTATTCTGTTTTAAGAGCTCCTCTGCAACCTCATTTGCCGCCATCACCATAAGGTGATCAGTATCACTAATCACATAACTTGCAGTAGGCATAATGCTCATTTTAGTATCATTCTTTTTCTTAATGCCAAGTATTGAAACCTTATATTTTGCCGCAATGTTCGATTCCTTAATACTCTTTCCGACCCATTCCTTTAAGGGTGCCATCTCATATATTCCAAAGGCTCCGGGAAGGTCAATATAATCAAAAATATTATCAAGGCTGTATCGTTCAGCCCACTTCTCCGCAATATCCTTATCTGGATAGATAACCTCGTCCGCCCCGTTTCTAAGGAGGAATTTTGCCTGTATGTCCCTTGTTGCCTTGCTGATTACACGCTTTGCACCAAGCTCTTTCACAAGGCTTGTTATCTCAAGGCTGCTTTGAAAATTAGTTCCTATGCATACAAACACCACGTCAAAATTCTTAATTCCTATACTTTTAAGGACCTCCTCCTTAGTACAGTCGCCTATACGGGTACTTGTAGCATATGGAACCATGTCTTCCAGCTTTTCCTCATTTTCATCAACAATCATAACATCATGACCGTTATCTAAAAAATTTTTAGCAAGGTGATGCCCGAAACGTCCCATTCCTATTATTAAAATTGATTTCATATATTCCTCCAGCTTGATTAACCAACAATGATTTTCTCCTGTGGCTGCCTTACATCCGCCTGCTGCTTTTTCTGGGCAAATACAAGGGCAAACGACAGACTTCCCAGCCGTCCGCAGTACATTAAAAATATAATTATAATCTTAGACGCCACACACAAATCCCTTGTAATTCCTGTAGTCATACCAGCCGTTCCAATAGCTGACAGCACCTCAAAGAGTACATCCTCAAAATTAAGTAACGGCTGTAATATCATTATAATAACTACCGCTATCATAGCAAGTGACATATTGATAATAACAACCGCATTTGCTTTTTTAACCACATCATCCGTAAGTCGCCTTCCAAAAAGGTTAATATCCTGACGACTTGTTATCATCGCCACAGCATAAAATATCAAAACAACAACAGTTGTTGTTTTAACTCCGCCTGCCGTTGAGCCAGGACTGCCGCCTATAAACATTAAAATCATGGTGACAATTTTACCCGCATTTGACAATGCAGCCGTATCGACAGTATTAAATCCTGCTGTTCTTGGGGTTACTGACGAGAAAACAGCTCCAAGGATTTTCTGCAGTGGTGTCATTCCTACAAATGAGGCATTATTTTCCGTAATTAAAAATACAAGCGTTCCTACCACCGTTATTATCAGCGTGGTGGAAATTACAATCTTGCTGTGAAGCAGATATTTTCTGAAACGCCACTTATGCTGCATCACGTCATCCCATACAACAAATCCGATACCACCCACGAGAATAAGCACAATCATCACAAAATTTACAACAACATCACCCTCAAACGCCACAAGCGAAGAATATGCCCCATTTACGCCCATAAGGTCAAAGCCTCCATTGCAAAAAGCTGACACAGCATGAAACAGAGAAAAGTAAAGCCCCCTTCTAACTCCAAATATTGGAATAAATCTAAATGCCAATATAACAGCACCTAAAATTTCCATGACTACCGCACCCTGTACAATCTTTTTCACAAGCCTTACAACACCTGCGATTTCCAGGGTATTTACACTTTCCTGAAGCTGTTCCCTCTCATGAAGACCTATTCGCTTTTTTAGCAATACAGCTATATAAGCACCAATTGTCATAAATCCGAGCCCGCCTACCTGTATCATACATAGTATTACAAGCTGACCAAATACTGTCCAGTTCTGGTAGGTGTCTGCCACTACAAGCCCTGTAACACATGTTGCCGAGGTCGCCGTAAATAGTGATGTAAGGAAATCCCCCCTGCCAGACCTGACAGATACAGGAAGCGTAAGGATTACAGCACCCAAAAATATAATAAGTGCAAATCCATATGCAATTTTCTTTGTTGTATCTAAATGCGGCTTTTTAAAAGCGCAAGCCTTATGGCTTGCGCTATATAATTTATCTTGAAAGTTTTCTGCAAATTTCATATTGATACTCATCAATGCCCTTTGTCATGTTAAGAGCCTCCTCAATATCATAATCAACAAATGCACCATGCTTATAAGCCACTACCCTGTTTGACTTTCCTTCGCAAAGAATGTCTGCCGCATATGCGCCCATTATTGATGCGTAGAACCTGTCCTTACATGTGGGATTACCGCCCCTTTGGAGATAACCTAATATTGTTGCCCTTGTCTCAATTCCAGTAGCCGCCTCGATACGCTTAGCCATTGATGTTGAATGACCTATACCCTCTGCATTTACTATAATATGGTGGGTTTTTCCTTTCTTACGGCTGCTAACTATATTATTTATAAGCTCCTGCTCGTCAAAATCATATTTCTCGGGGAGAAGTATGTCCTCCGCACCGTTTGCAACACCCGTCCAAAGAGCAATATATCCGGCATTTCTGCCCATAACTTCAATAATTGAACATCTCTCATGTGAAGAAGATGTATCACGAACCTTATCTATAGCCTCCATTGCTGTATTAATGGCTGTATCGAAACCAATTGTGTACTCTGTACATGCAATATCAAGGTCGATTGTTCCAGGAATACCCACTGTGTTAATTCCATTCTTTGCAAGCGCCTGAGCACCTCTGTAGGAACCATCACCGCCGATAACCACAAGTCCGTCGATACCATGCTTACGACATATATCCGCAGCCTGCGCCTGAATCTCTGGCTGCTTAAATTCAAGACATCTGGCTGTACCAAGGATTGTACCGCCCTTCTGGATAATATCAGCAACGCTGTGTGCCTCCATATCAACGATTTCCTCATTGAGAAGTCCCATGTAGCCTCTCTTGATACCTTTTACTTTAACACCGTTAGTCAACGCCTTTCTTACCACTGCACGAATAGCGGCATTCATTCCCGGTGCATCTCCGCCACTTGTTAATACACCAATTGTCTTGATTTCTTTTGACATCTTTATACCTCCTCCTAAAGAATTATTTCAAACAACAAATGAAATAATCCAATGATATTGCACTATACATAAATTGTACCCTTTTTTTCACAAGATTACAATAGGCTTTGACAAATTTTTATCAAGTTCTAAATAACCTTTATATTGTTCTCTCCAAAAATTTCACCGAGTTTTTCTAAAACCGTTCCCTCTGCCTTAATGTTTCTATTAGGCGGAAGAATTTTTTTCTGACGTGTTTCTTCTATATATATAGTGATTTTATCTATACCGTCAAAATCATGTATTGTTGCAAAAAGCTCCTGCTCATTATCCGTGTACGCCTTCATATTGGGAAACTTTATCCACACGTTTCTAGGTATTTCACTAAAATCCGTAATTTTCTCACATATAAGCTTTCCGTCCTGCTCATCCTCTAGCGCAACCCTTCCTTCTATAAATACTTTATTGTCCTCTGTAAGCTTTGAAGAAAATTTTTCATATGCCTGTGGAAATACAATAACCTCAACGCTTCCAACCAAATCCTCCAATGTCATAAATGCCATTATCCTGTTATCCTTGGTGTATTTAATCTTCTTGTCAGTAATAATCCCTCCTATAACAACCCTTGAATTATCTTTAACAATAGTTGTCTTGGTCTCTTCATCAATCAAAAAATCAGAGGTTCTTGCGCTTATATGTTTTTCCCAAAATGACTGGTATTCCTCAAGGGGATGACCGCTTACATAGAAACCAAGCACTTCCTTCTCAAAGGCTAAAATCTCGGCTTTGTCGTATTCTCCCACGTTCGGAAGCCTTATTTCAAGCTCATCCTTTTCATCCTCCGGCACAATATCAATAAGTGAAAGCTGCCCTGATATAACGCTCCTTTTGGAACTTGTTATGCTGTCTAACATATGGGAATAAACAGTCATGTGCTGCTTTCTAGTGGCACCAAAGCTATCAAAGGCACCCGCCTTTATAAAATTCTCAATCGCACGTTTATTAACCCCACATTCCTGTGTTCTCTCCATAAAATTCTTAAGGGATTTATATGAGCCATGCTCTTTTCTCTCATTAACAATAGCGTCAATAACAGGTCTTCCCACACTCTTAATCGCTGTAAGTCCATACCTTATTGAGCCGTTTGAAACCGAAAATCCCGCCTCCCCCTCATTAATATCAGGTGGAAGTATCTTTATTCCCATATTCCGGCAAACCATGATATATTCTGAAACCTTAGAATTGTTATCTATAATCGAGGTCAAAAGCGCCGCCATAAACTCAACAGGATAATAGTATTTCAAGAAAGCTGTCTGGTAAGCCACAACCGCATAACACGCCGCATGGGATTTATTGAAGGCATATTTTGCAAAGTCCATCATTGTACCATAAATCTGCTCTGCCACTTCCGCAGGAATTCCGTTTGCCTCGCACCCAGGAACGCCTTCTTCCTTATTTCCATGGACAAAGTTATTGCGCTCCTGCTCCATGACATAGGTTTTCTTCTTGCTCATTGCTCTACGCACAAGGTCGCTTCGTCCCATTGTATAACCGCCAAGGTCACGTACTATCTGCATAACCTGTTCCTGATATACAATACAGCCATAGGTAGGTGACAGAATTGGCTCTAGCTGCGGACAGGCATATTTTATTTCATCATGATTGTTCTTACCTTTAATATAAGCCGGTATAAAGTCCATAGGTCCCGGGCGGTAAAGTGAAATTCCCGCTATTATATCCTCAAGATTTTGAGGCTTTAATTCTTTCATGAAGTTTTTCATTCCCTGACTTTCAAGCTGGAACACGCCATCAGTCTTTCCCGTTCCAAGGGAAGCCAAAACCTTCTTGTCATCATAATCAATATTATCTACATCTATATGAATTCCATGTGTTTTTTCCACATTATCAACAGCATTTTTTATTACCGTAAGCGTTCTAAGCCCTAGGAAGTCCATCTTCAAAAGCCCAAGCTCCTCTATTGTCGTCATTGTAAACTGGGTTGTGATAGCACCGTCGCTTCCCCTTGAAAGTGGTACAAATTCATCAGCCGGCTTTTGACAGATAACGACACCCGCAGCATGCATTGAGGTATGTCTCGGAAGTCCCTCAAGCTTTTTGCTCATATCTATAAGAGATTTCACCTGCTCATCATCTTTGTATAACTTGCTAAATTCCGGATTCATTTCAAGTGCCTTATCTATAGTTATATTAAGCTCGTTTGGTATCATTTTAGCGATACTGTCACAAAAGCTGTAAGGCAGGTCAAGTACTCGTCCCACGTCACGTATAACGCCTTTTGCCGCCATTGTACCAAAGGTCACAATCTGAACAACCTTATCATGACCATACTTACGGCTTACATAATCAATAACCTCCTGTCTTCTCTCATAGCAAAAATCAATATCAATATCAGGCATAGATACCCTCTCAGGATTGAGAAATCGTTCAAAAAGGAGATTATACCTTATAGGGTCAATATTAGTAATATGGAGACAATAAGAAACAATCGAGCCAGCGGCACTTCCTCGTCCCGGTCCTACCGGAATATCATTTTCCTTTGCCCAGTTAATAAAATCCCATACAATAAGAAAATAATCCACGTAGCCCATGTTCTTAATAACACCAAGCTCATAATTTAGCTTTTCAACCAAGGTTCCATCATCATCTGGATATCTCTCTTTCAATCCGTCAAAACACAATTTATTCAGATAGCTCCATGAATTGTACCCCTCCGGCACATCGAATTTTGGGAGCTTCGTAACTCCAAACTCTATATCGACATTACATCTTTCGGCAATCTTAGCTGTATTATCAATAGCCTCCTGTGCATATGGAAAGAGCTGCCTCATTTCCTGCTCGCTTTTAACGTAATACTGACCACCTTCATAGCGCATTCTGTCCTCGTCAGATACCTTCTTCGCAGTCTGTATACAAAGAAGTATATCGTGGGCTTCTGCGTCCTCTGCATATGTGTAGTGGATATCGTTTGTAGCAACCAAAGGAACGCCTAGTTCCTTGCTTATCTGCAAAAGGGCAGTGTTTACCGTTCGCTGTTCAGGTATTCCGTGGTCTTGCAATTCCAGGAAATAGTTGTCTTTTCCAAAACAGTCAACATATTTTTTTACTGTTTTCTTTGCCTCATCAATTAACCCTTTCACTATAAGTCTCGGGACTTCACCTGCAAGACATGCCGAAAGGGCTATTACGCCCTCATGATATCGGTTAAGGATTTCCATATCCACACGTGGTCTGTAGTAATATCCCTCGGTAAAACCTTTGCTCACTATTTTCATAAGGTTGGAATATCCAATATTGTTTTCCGCAAGCAAAACAAGGTGGTGATATCTTTCCTCACCACCCGTCACTTCCTTGTCAAATCTTGAATTAGGTGCAACATAAACCTCACATCCAAGTATAGGCTTTATGCCGTTTGCCTTTGCCTCTTTATAAAAATCAATCACACCATACATGACACCATGGTCTGTGATAGCTCCGCTATCCATACCCAGCTCCTTGATACGCTTAACGTATTCCTTAATTTTGTTTGAACCGTCCAAAAGACTGTATTCGGTATGCACATGCAGGTGGGTGAAAGCCATGATTTTAATTCCTCCGTTTTATACTTGAAAGCTTTTTGCCTATATAGTTATTATAAGGGAGGTTTTTGGGGGGTGCAACTATTTTCTCCGATGTCAATTATTTTTTCCAAACCATACCTGCATAACAATAAACACTATAACAACAATCCAAATGACCACAACCGGAACTGCGTAATACCATTTCTTTGGTTTTCCGTCTACCCACATGTTTTCACTTTCTTTCCTGCATTGTTCGAGAATATCTTTTGGTATTAACTTTATAGTCAGAGCTATTAAAACCGGCAGCAATACCAAGTCATCCAAATATCCAAACACCGGGATGAAATCAGGAATCAAATCAATTGGTGACAATGCATACCCTACTGTAACCATTGCCATAATTTTGGCGGCAAACGGTGTATCATCATGCTTAAGTGCGAGGAATAATGCAGGTATATCCATTTTTAGCTGTTTAGATTTCTTTTTTAAATCCATATGTATTCTC
>CAYTGS010000066.1:0-10388 GCA_964437435.1 uncultured Roseburia sp. | reverse complement strand
AGGATCCAATGATTGCAGTTGCAGTTGGAACTGGAAAATATGTGGAATTCCTTGCAGGAGCAAGAGACAACGCTTAATCTTGTAATATCTGAGCCATAAGGTGAGATAGGAGGAAGATATGCTAAGAGGATTGTATACAGCCTATACCGGAATGTTAAATGAACAAAACCGCATGGATATAATGTCAAATAATTTGGCTAATGCGGATACGGTAGGGTTTAAAAAGGAAGGTTCTACAAGTCAGGCTTATTCGGAGGTAATGGCGGTCAAAATCAAGGACACGTCAGAAGCTGTTAATACTCCAAAGCGTTTAGGCACAATGAGTCTTGGAGTAAAAATCGGTGAGACATACACGGATTATTCGCAAGGCTCATTTAGAATTACCGATAACACATATGATCTTGCCTTAAGCGGTGACGGATATTTCAATATTGAATTTACTAATAAATCGGGAGATGTATCCACAAAATATACAAGGGCAGGCAGCTTTACGCTGACGAAGGACGGATACCTCACAACTAAAGACGGTGATTATGTCCTTGGAGAAAATGGAAGAATACAGCTTTCAACGACAGCGGCTGATACGGTTATTGATGAGGCGGGAAATATATTTCAGGATGGAAATTTAGTTGCAAGCTTGAAAATAACTGAATTTGAAGATTCTAATTATCTTACCCATTACGGAGATGTATATTGGGATGCCGTTGATGGCGCAGAGGCAAAAGATGCGGAAAATGTTAAGGTCTATCAGGGATATACTGAGATGTCAAACGTATCAGTTGTAAAGGAAATGGTAAATATGATAACCATTTCAAGGCAGTACGAAGCAAATCAGAAGATGATAACTACTTTTGATGATACTTTGGAAAAGTCAATGGCATTGAGTAAGGTATAGGAGGTATAATAGGATATGGTCAGATCGTTATGGACAGGCGCAACAGGAATGATTGCGCAGCAGTTAAATGTTGATAATATTGCAAATAATCTTTCAAACGTTAATACAACTGGATATAAGTCTGAGTCAATGGAGTTTAAATCTCTGCTGTATCAGACAATACAGACTAAAACTACAACTGCAAACGCAGAGAACAAGCCCATAGGAGCGGAAGTTGGACTTGGTGTTAGAAATTCTTCAATTACGTCGATATTTACACAGGGAAGTCTTTTGGAAACTCCGGGCGAAGCAAATTTTGCAATTGACGGAAATGGTTTCTTTGGCGTTCGTGGTGCGGATGGAAACACATATTATACTAGAAATGGTAACTTTGTTTTTGCAATAGGAAATGACGGAATGACATTGTCAACATCAGATGGTCTTCCAGTGCTCAATTCACAGGGAGAGGCGATTGTGATTGACAGTGATTTGGTGACAAGCAAGATAACAGTTGGAAATGACGGACTTCTATATTATCCTAATTCTGAGACTAATGTTCCTGAAAGCCTTGGAATTACAATTGGATTATGGCAGTTTAACAATCCTTCGGGACTTTCCAAGGTTGGGGACAGTCTTTATGAAGTAACTGATGCAAGTGGCGAGGCATTAAATGAATCTGAAAATACAAACCTTAAGAAAAGCAAGCTGATTCAGGGATATTTGGAAGGCTCTAATGTTCAGATTGCAGATGAGATGGTTAATCTTATAGTAGCCCAAAGGGCATATGAAATGAATTCAAAGGTTATTACGACTTCAGATGAGATGCTCCAGCAGGCAAATCAGCTAAAGAGATAAATGTGGAGGTAAGTTGAAATGGATATTAGCGGAATTGGTTCGGCATATTCGGAGTACCTTACAAGCCAGGCTTCGGGAAACAAGGCTTCAACATTGCAGAGCAAGCTTGAAAACAGTGCTTCGTCTACGGATGATGATGAGTTAAAATCAGCATGTAAGGAATTTGAGTCATATTTTGTTGAGCAGGTGTTTGACGCAATGATTGAGACTACTAAGCTGTTCTCAGATGATGAGGATGACGGTTATTCTTCTAAAATGGTTGATTATTTTAAGGATTTTGCGGTTCAGGATCTTTGCGACCAGGTTACAGAGAGTGAGGGATTGGGACTTGCGAATATGTTATATGAACAGATGAAACGTAATTATGGCATTGATACAGTTACACCGGAGAGTATTGAGGCAGCAGCTACCGTTGCGGAAGATGAAGATATTGATGAGTAGTAAGTATACAGATAAAATTAAAGCCGGCACTTATTAAGGGTGTCGGCTTTGTATTTACGGGAGGAAGGCTTCTTGGAAACACTTAAGGGCTTTGTGGAGCATATCATATATAAAAATCCCCAAAATGGATATGCTGTAATAAATTTGATGGTGAGTGACTTGGAGGTTACGTGTACTGGAATTTTCACAAACCTTGACGAAGGAGAATGTATAGAGGCACAGGGGAATTATGTTGACCATGCAGTTTACGGAAAGCAGTTTAAGGTTGAGAACTTTATTGTTGTGGCACCGGAGGACAGGGTATCGGTGGAAAGGTATCTTGGCTCTGGGGCGATAAAGGGCGTAGGGGTTTCCCTTGCTGCACGTATAGTAAGGCGTTTCGGGGACGATACCTTTAGGATTATTGAGGAGGAACCAAATAGGCTTTCGGAAATAAAGGGAATAAGCGAACGCAAGGCTAGGGAGATTGCCCAGCAGGTTGAGGAGAAAAAGGATGTAAGGGATGCGATGATTTTTCTTCAAAAATATGGGATTTCAAATACGCTTGCCTTGAAGATATATAAACAGTATGGAATGGGTTTGTACAAAATAATGCAGGAAAATCCGTATAAGCTTGCCGAGGATGTAGCGGGCATAGGGTTTAGAATTGCGGATGAAATTGCTTCAAAGATTGGAATACATACTGATTCGGATTACAGAATTCGTAGCGGAGTATTATATGCGCTATTACAGGCTGGTGGGGAAGGACATGTGTTTTTACCGGAGGAGCTGTTGCTTCAAAAGGCTTCCGAAATGCTTGGACTTACACAGGAGCAGATACAACCCCAGATAGATAATCTCGCAATAGACAAAAAGCTTGTAATAAAGGTGAAGGAGCTTGAGGATGGAAGCAAAATGAAGTGTATATATGGCATGAGCTATTATTATGCAGAGCTTAATTGCGCAAGAATGCTTTATGAGCTTCAAAATGCCTTTGAGGGAGCTGACAGGTTCACGGCGGTGGAGTTGGAACAGCTTGAAGCCAAAATACGAAAGCTTGAAAATGCCAACCATATGGAGCTTGACAAGCTGCAGAGAAAGGCTGTCATTGAGGCTGTACAAAATGGAATATTTATATTATCTGGAGGACCTGGAACAGGAAAAACCACCACTATAAATATGATAATACGCTACTTCGAGGAGGAGGGAATGGATATATTCCTTGCTGCTCCGACGGGGCGTGCCGCAAAGCGAATGACTGAGGCAACGGGATTTGAGGCAAAAACGATTCACAGGCTTTTGGAATTAAACGGTGGAATGGATGATGATGACAGGCAGGGTGCCTCGGTGCATTTTGAGAAAAACGAGCTTAATCCTCTTGAAGCGGATGTTGTGATTATAGATGAAATGTCAATGGTTGACATTCATCTTTTTCAGGCACTTTTAAAGGCAGTCGCCCCTGGTACGAGGCTTATTATGGTCGGAGACAGAAACCAGCTCCCCTCGGTGGGACCGGGACAGGTACTAAAAGACCTTATGGAAAGCGGTCATGTGGCAACGGTGATCCTTTCAAAAATTTTCAGACAGGCGGGTGAAAGTGATATAGTTGTAAATGCACACCGTATAAATGAAGGAAAGGAAATTAAGCTTGATAATAAAAGCATGGATTTCTTTTTCCTTGAAAGGGACAACGTCAATGTTATTTATAAGCACATGATACAGCTTATAACTGAGAAGCTGCCTAAATTTGTAAATGCAGGAAGCTATGATATACAGGTGCTTACACCAATGCGTAAGGGTGCGCTGGGTGTAGATACCTTAAATGGGATATTACAGAAATACTTAAATCCCCCGTCAACTGAAAAAACGGAGCTAATTCATGGGGAGACGTTGTTCCGACTTGGGGATAAGGTGATGCAGATAAAAAACAATTACCAGCTTGAATGGGAGGTTGTAAGCAAATATGGAATTGCAGTAGACAGCGGGCAGGGTGTTTTCAATGGGGATGTTGGAATTATTAGGAAAATAAATGAGACTGCCAAAAATGTTGTTGTGGAGTATGACGATTTGAAAAGGGTGACGTACCAGTTTACAGGGCTTGACGAGATAGAGCTTGCCTATGCCATAACAATCCATAAATCCCAGGGAAGTGAGTATCCGGCAGTTGTAATGCCTCTGCTTGCGGGACCTAAGATGCTTTTTAACAGGAATTTGTTGTATACGGGTGTAACCAGGGCACAAAAATGTGTTACTATACTTGGCAGCAGGGAAACAGTCATGGAGATGATTGCAAATGAAAATGAGCAAAAGCGTTACACCGGGTTAAAGGATAGAATATGCGAGATAAACTCATAGATTTGATTTTTCCGAGGCGGTGTCCGGTATGTGATGATATCGTACCGATTGGAGAGGGGCTTATATGTGATGACTGCAAAACAAAACCGTCATATATAATTGAACCAAAGTGCAGGAAATGTGGAAGACAGCTTATGGATGATGCAAGGATATTTTGCAATGACTGTGAAAATAAGAAGCATATTTATGATTACGGATATGCGCTATATGATTATCAGAGCATGAAAATGAGCATATACAGGTTTAAGTACTCTGACCGTTGCGAATATGCAAAATTTTATGCATATGATATATATAAGAGACTTGGGGATGAAATAAAAGCTATGGATGCCCAGGCTATAATACCGGTACCGATACATCGTTCAAGATTAAGGCAGCGGGGGTATAACCAGGCAGAGCTTGTGGCAAAGGAGCTTTCAAGGCTTACAGGGATACCAATGTATGGAAAATTGGTGAAAAGAACTAAGAAAACAGTGCCACAAAAAATGCTAAATCCAAATGAAAGACAAAATAATTTGAAAAAAGCTTTTAATATTGACTCAAATGTTGTAAAATTAAATAAAACTATCCTTATAGATGATATATATACAACGGGTAGTACAATTGATGCTGTCGCCATGGAATTAAAGCGGCATGGTGTGAAATCGGTCTTTTTTATCACACTTTGCATCGGGGAAGGAATTTAAAACGTAATATAAAACGCTTTAGGAGGTAATTCTATGAATGTAAGAAACTGTAGAAAATGTGGAAAGCTTTTCAACTATATTGCAGGAATGCCTATCTGTCCTGCATGTAAAGAGAAATTGGAAGAAACATTCCAGGAAGTAAAAAAGTACATTAGGGAACACAGAACCGCTGATATAAAGGAGGTATCGGAGGCTTGTGAGGTTGAGCCTGCTCAAATCCAGCAGTGGATAAGGGAGGAGCGACTTGAGTTTACATCTGATTCGCCTGTAAAGCTTCCTTGCGAGAGCTGCGGAGAGATGATTCGTTCAGGAAAATTCTGCGAAAAATGTAAGAAAAATATGGCTAATAACCTGTCTAACGCAATAGATAAGCCAAAGAAAGCTACTGTTGCTGAACAGCCTAAAAAGGCTACAAGTAGTGAAAATAAAATGCGCTTTATCGGCAGATAATTTTGCTCAAAGGAAAAAGATAAAGATATGTTGAATGAAGAAAGAATAAAGTTAATGACAAAAATGGCTTGCTATGAGGCAAATGACGGTAAGAAAAATGCAGCAATAGGCAGCTATTTTAAAGGCGATTACATAGCTTTGCAGGTTATAAAATCAGCGGTAAATGCGACAATAGCTTTTGTAATCTTGTTTGCCATGTTCGTTTTTTATGACTTTGAAGTATTTATGTCAGATATTTATAAGATGGATTTACTCCAGTTTGGAAAGTCAGTCATCATTGATTATCTAATCTTTACGGTTGGTTATTCCGTTATCTCTTATGGTGTGTATGCTTATAGATATACAAGGGCAAGAAAGAGTCTTAGGATATATTACAATAATCTAAAAAAGCTTGCATATCTGTATGACAGGGAGAACAAAAGATAAGAGATTAGATTGGAAAGGAAAATATTATGACAAACCTACTGGTTTTTAGGGAAAAGTTAAAGAAATTTTATGGTGAAAATGAAATATATATTACGCCTGTATTAAAGTTTTTGGCGGCGCTTGCAGTGATTTTGATTATTAATTCAAATATTGGATACATGAGTGAACTGAAAAATATTGCTGTTGTGTTGGTACTTGCACTCATGTGTTCTTTTCTGCCGGCTAATTTTATAGTTTTTATGTCTGCAGTGGTGGTGCTGGCACATTTATATAAATTTTCGTTAGAATGTGCTATTATCGCCCTTGCTATATTTTTGCTTTTATTTATACTTTATTTCAGGTTTTCACCAGGGGATACGGCTGTTGTAATTCTTACACCGATATGCTTTATATTGAAAATCCCGTATATTATGCCGATAGCAGTCGGACTTTTAGGAACACCGTTTTCCGCTGTATCGGTTGCAAGCGGAGTGGTTGTCTATTATTCCATAAATTACATGACCGAAAGTGCCTCTGTTTTAAATACCTTTGAGGATGACGGAGCATTGGAAAAATATAGATATGTCATAGACGGTATACTTGGAAATAAGGCAATGTTCATAACCATAGTGGCATTTGTGGCAACAGTAATAATTGTATATTTTATAAGGAGATTGAGCGTTGATTATGCGTGGACTATAGCCATGATTACAGGAGCGCTTCTCAATATACTTATATTATTGTTCGGAGACCTGATGTTCTCCATAAACATTTCGATTGTGGGTGTCATTGTAGGAAGTGTTGTATCGGTTTTATTGGCGAAAATAATAGAGTTTTTTGCTTTCAATGTGGATTATTCCCGCACTGAATTGGTTCAGTTTGAGGATGATGAGTATTATTATTATGTAAAAGCTGTTCCGAAAAATACAGTCGCCGTACCGCAAAAAAGGGTAAAAACCATACGTGTACCTGATAAGGCAGTAAGACAGCAAAAGAGGGATAGATAGATATGGGTGTGTTTTTTGAGCGCATAAGTTCATATTTTACGACATTGTCTTTACATGGCTTAAATGTCAGGTGGGAGGATATAGTGGAAATTATCATTATATCCTTTTTGCTGTACCATATTATGGCATGGATTAAGCACACAAAGGTTTGGCTGTTAATGAAAGGAATTATAATTATCCTTGCATTTATATTGCTGGCAGTAATATTTAAGATGTACACAATAATGTGGATTGTGGAAAATGTGCTGAGCCTGGCTGTCATTGCGATAATTGTAATACTGCAGCCCGAGCTTAGAAGGGCACTTGAGGAATTGGGACGGAAAAATTTTTTGGCTAATTTTATTTCTTTTGATAAGACTGCTGACGAAAGATTTTCTGATAAGACTGTCAACGACCTTGTGAAAGCAAGCTTTGAGATGGGAAAGGTAAAGACAGGGGCGCTTATTGTAATTGAACAGAATGTGTTGCTGACCGAGTACGAGAGGACTGGAATTGAGGTTGACGGACTTGTATCGAGCCAGCTTCTTATCAATATATTTGAACATAACACACCGCTTCATGACGGTGCGGTAATCATGCGTGGAAACAGAGTTGTTTCTGCAACCTGTTATCTGCCGCTTTCGGAGAATACCGAGATAAGCAAGGAGCTTGGAACCAGACACCGTGCGGCAATGGGAATTTCAGAAGTGACGGATGCACTTACCATTATTGTGTCAGAGGAAACGGGTCATGTGAGCGTCACTTATGAGGGTGAGCTTTATAGAAATCTTGATGCCCATGGACTTAGGGATAAACTTATAATGATACAGAACAAGGAGGCTGACGACAAGAAGCGAAGGCTCTGGAAAGGTAGGGCTAAGGATGAAAAGTAGCAACATAAAAAAAGTAGTGGGCATTATTACGAACAATTTTGGATTAAAGCTGCTGGCTGTTGTGGTGTCCTGTGGATTGTGGTTTGTTGTAAATAATAATATTGATCCTACGGAAAAAAAGCAATTTAATAACATAAAAATTGAGATTATAAATGAGGATATGCTTACTAATGAGGGAAAGGTTTATGACATCCTCGATGGAACTGATTATGTAAATGTAGAGGTTTATGGAAAACGTTCAGTGCTTCAGTATATTTCAAAAGATGATATCAAGGCGGTAGCCGATATGTCGCAGCTTACTATTATGAATACAATCGGTATAGATGTATCGAGCCAGAGGAGTAATTCAGACCTTGAATTTAAGACCAATATAGATAATGTCAAGCTATCTATTGAGGACAGGAAACGTATTCAGATGATTATAAACACGACAACTTCGGGAGAGCCGGCTGAAGGATATGTTGTTGGAAATATATCTGCAAGCCAGAATATTGTAAGGCTTTCGGGACCTGAGTCCGTGATTGACCAGGTTGATCATGTGGAGACTGTTGCAAATATTGACGGATATTCAACAGATATAAATACAAGTGTGGAATTAAAGCTTTATGATGCTGATAATAATGAGATTAAGAGCAACTCCATTACAATGAATATATCCACGGTAAATGTTGCTGTAACAATCCTTGCAACAAAGGAGGTGCCTATTGTGTTCACTTTGCCGGATGAACCTCCAGAGGGATATGTTGTAAGTGATGAAATGGTAAGCGTACCGGAAACAATAATGATTGCAGGTAAAAAATCAGTCCTTGACACTGTTACAAAGATAAGCGTTACTGACAGTGGATTGAGCGTTGCCGATAAAACTGAAGACACGACAACGATTATCAATATAAAGAAATATCTTCCTACAGGCGTCCAGTTTGCAGACAGTGATTTTAACGGAAATGTAAGCGTTACGGTGGGAATAGAGCAGATTGTTGACAAAGAGCTGAAAATACCGGCAAGCAACTTTGCGGCTGGAAATAAGCCGGAGGGATTTGATGTCACTCTTAAGGAATTGGAGAATGAAGACTATTATACAGTTAAAATATCAGGAACCCAGTCAGCAGTTAATGCAGTTAATGTAGATGATGTTATCGGAGTTGTCGATATGAACATTCTCATGGGTGAGCTTGATATTGATGAATGGTCAGAGGGTGATTACAAGGGCACAATTATATTTAATCTTCCGGATAATGTAACATTGGGAGAGGATTATAAGATGACTCTTGTATTGGAAGACAGCGAAAAGAATAATGACAAAAATAATGATAAAAAAAGTGATTAATTTGGAGGTTGGAAATGGCTAGATTATTTGGAACAGACGGTGTAAGAGGTGTGGCAAATGATGAGCTTACACCACTTCTTGCCATGCAGTTAGGCCAGGCGGGAGCATATGTTTTATCAAAGGAGAAGGCACACAAGCCTACTATTATGGTGGGATGTGATACACGTATATCCGGTGATATGCTTGCAAATGCGCTTATGGCTGGAGCCTGCTCTGTTGGCGCTAATGTGGTATATGTGGGGGTTATCCCTACACCGGCAATAGCTTATCTCACGAAAAAATACAGGGTTGATGCAGGTGTTGTAATTTCGGCATCCCACAATCCGGTTGAATTTAATGGTATTAAGTTTTTTGACGGAAACGGATTTAAGCTTCCGGATGCACTTGAGGATGAGATAGATGAGCTTATTAAAAGCGGAATGAAGGATGTACAGTTTCCTACAGGACCAAGCGTAGGAAAAATTAAATACCGCACAGACGCAAGGGAGGAATATATTAACCATGCGGTGAGGGCGGTTCCGGTTGACTTAAGGGGATTAAGGATAGTTGTAGACTGTGCAGAGGGGGCTTCATATTATACTTCTGTTGAAACGCTAAAAGAGCTTGGCGCAGATGTAGTGGCAATCCATAATAATCCGGACGGAACAAATATAAATGCCAACTGTGGCTCTACACATATGGGAGAGCTTCAGGCTAGGGTTGTTTATGAGAAAGCGAATGTAGGTCTTGCCTTTGACGGTGACGCTGACAGACTTCTTGCGGTTGATGAAAACGGAAAAGAGGTAGACGGTGACGTTATTATGGCAATCGTTGGAAACCACATGAAATCTAAGGGCGAACTTAAGGATAATACAATAGTAGCCACTGTAATGAGCAACCTTGGTTTTTTTATCATGGGCGAAAAAAATGGTATAAAGATAGAGCAGACAAAGGTTGGAGACAGGTATGTACTTGAGAGAATGCTTGAAATTGGGGCAAACTTAGGTGGAGAACAGTCAGGACATATTATATTCCTTGATGAGAATACAACAGGGGACGGACTCTTAAGTGCACTGCATTTATTACAGGTAATCGTGGAGACTGGAAAGCCATTGTCAGAGCTTGCAACGATTATGACGGTTCTTCCACAGGCTCTTG
>CAYTGS010000065.1:0-10406 GCA_964437435.1 uncultured Roseburia sp. | reverse complement strand
TCGGCAAATTTTGCAAGCTCATCTATGACATTTACAAGCTTTTTATGAACAAGCTTTAATGCCTCGTTCATAACAATAATGTCGGTATTATCACCTACATAGCATGATGTAGCGCCAAGGTGGATAATTCCTGCCGCTTTCGGGCACTGCTGCCCATAAGCGTACACATGGCTCATTACATCATGGCGCACCACTCTTTCACGCTCCCTGGCAACATCATAATTGATATCCTCGGCATGCTCCTTTAGCTCGTCAATCATCTCCTGTGTGATTACAGGCTTTCCGTTCTCGCTAAGTCCAAGCTCCATTTCGACCTCTGCAAGGGCAATCCAAAGCTTTCTCCATGTCTTAAATTTCATATCCTGTGAGAAAATATACTGCATTTCCTTGCTTGCATATCTCTCTGAAAGAGGGCTTGTATATCTGTCTGTACCCATTCCAAAATCTCCTTTATTATTATAATTACAGTCGTTATTTATCAAATTCGCCCCTGATATCCTCTACAGGCGGCTCTATAGGATAATTGCCATTAAAGCAGCCCTTACATATCCCAAGTCCGTCAGCCATTTCCGAAAGCCTGTCAATGCCCAAATATCCAAGTGAATCTGCCCCAATAATCTTCCTAATATCCTCTATAGACCTGTTATACGCTATAAGCTGGTCCCTTGCAGGTACATCAGTACCAAAGTAGCAAGGCCATAAGAAAGGCGGTGAACTTATTCTCACATGAACCTCTGTCGCTCCAGCGTCACGTAACATCTTAACAATCCTATCAGAAGTCGTACCCCTTACTATAGAATCATCAATCATAATGACACGCTTACCGTTGACTGCTTCCCTTAATACATTAAGCTTAACCTTAACGCTTGATTCCCTGCTGCTCTGCTTTGGCTTTATAAAGGTTCTTCCAACATATCCGTTTTTAATGAAAGCTGTCCCATACGGAATACCTGCCTCCAAAGAATATCCAAGAGCCGCAGCATTTCCAGACTCAGGGACACCCACTACCAAATCAGCTTCAACAGGACAATCCATTGCAAGGAAACGTCCTGCCTTTATCCTTGACGCATAGACGCTTACACCGTCAATATGGCTGTCAGGTCTTGCAAAATAAATATACTCAAATATACATCTAGCTTCCTTATCCCTAGGCAGTGCCCTTGATAAGTCAGATACAATACCGTTTTCAGGTGTAATCGTAACCGTCTCTCCCGGAAGCACATCCCTCACAAACTCGGCTCCGATTGTATCTAGTGCGCAGGTCTCCGACGTAATAATATAGCTATTTTCACGTTTTCCAATGCATAAGGGTCTAAATCCGTATGGGTCCCTCGCCCCTATAAGCTTTCTTGGACTCATTACAACCAGCGAATAGGCACCCTTTATCTTTTTACATGCCTCATTTACCGCATCCTCAACAGTCTTAGTATTAAGACGCTCCCTTGCGATATGGTAAGCTATAACCTCTGAATCAATCGTTGTCTGGAAAATAGCTCCCGTATATTCCAAATCATGCTTTAGCTCTGCCGCATTTATAAGGTTTCCGTTGTGTGCCAAAGCCAAAGTACCCTTTACATAATTAAGCACTAATGGCTGTGCATTTTCTATTGTGGAAGCTCCCGCCGTGGAATAACGCACATGTCCCACGCCTATATCTCCCCTCATACACTCAAGTCCGTCCTGTGTAAAAACTTCGTTTACAAGTCCCATGCCTTTTTTAGATGTTACCTTGCCCTTGGGTCCCGAAGTCTCGCTCACTGCTATTCCGCAGCTTTCCTGTCCCCTGTGCTGAAGTGCAAACAAACCGTAATATATCGTGGATGCAACGTCATTCCCGTCTAAATCATACATTCCAAATACACCGCACTCCTCTTTTAGTCCGGTTTCGCCACATCTCCTGTCAATATCTTCGTTATACATAAATACTCCTCAATAATTAGCTAAATGCCTTACCTGTTAAAAGCTCAAATGCCTCCTTATACTTGTTAACAGTTTTCTCTATCACGTCATCAGGGAGCAAATAATCGCTATCAGGATTAGCCTTTAACCAGTCCCTTACAAACTGCTTGTCAAATGACGGTTGGCTCTTTCCTGCCTCATAGCCCTCCACAGGCCAAAAACGTGAGCTGTCAGGTGTAAGCATCTCATCACCCAGGACAACATTTCCATTCTCATCAAGTCCAAACTCAAACTTAGTATCAGCAATAATAATTCCCTTACTCAAAGCGTACTCTGCACACTTCTTATAAAGGGCAATTGTGGCATCCTTAATCTTTGTGGCGTACTCCTTTCCCTTTCCTGGGAACCTCTCCTCAAGGACTTCAATGCTTCTCTCAAATGAGATATTCTCATCATGCAGACCGATTTCTGCCTTTGTGCTAGGTGTGTAGATAGGCTCAGGAAGCTTCTCTGACTCCTTTAACCCCTCTGGCAGCTTAATTCCGCAAACTGTTCCGTTTTCCTTGTAGCTTGCCCAACCGCTTCCTGTGATATATCCACGGACGATACACTCAATTGGGAGCATTGTAAGCTTACGGCACATCATACTGTTACCGTCAAATCTATCATTTTGGAAGAACTCCGGCATATCCTTCACATCCACTGAAAGCATATGGTTTGGAATGACATCCTTGGTCAAATCAAACCAAAACTTAGACATCTGTGTAAGAATAGCTCCCTTTTTAGTAATCTTGTTTTTTAAAATTACGTCAAAAGCTGAAATTCTGTCTGTAGCCACGATTATAAGGCTGTCTCCATTGTCATATACTTCACGTACTTTACCTTCTTTAATTGGTGCAAACTCCTGCATTGTTTAATCCTCCTAGTTTTTCTATGAAAAATCCGTCTATTTCCATTACATAAATAATTTATTTCATAGCAGTCACAAAACCACCACAAATGTATCATACATAGTCTTTAGTTTTTATGCAAGTGCTTTTTCATAATCAGACACTAAATCGAGAATATTTTTTGCATATTCAGGGTATTTATTTACAATATCCTTAACCTCATCCTGCGCCTGTTGCGCCATTTTTGCATTGTATTCCATTTGTTTTCTCAGCTTTTGCCGCCTTATTATCAGGCTGTGCCTTATTTCTACCATTTCCTTATCGTCTAAAAGTGCCTGCCCCTGGTGAAGCCATATATTAGGCTCTGAGATTTTTAACCTTCTTAAAAGCTTTATAAGAGAGGACTGGTTAAAGTCCATGTCAGCCTGCATCTGCTTTTCAGCCTCCCTCTGGTTGCTTTCCTCTATGTACTTATCCCAAAGCTTTTTTAGCTCATTTGAGCTGTTCACGTCATACTTTACATAAAGATATTCCAACAGGTTTGTGTTGTTTACATATTTTATTTTAACAGTGTTTTGGAGAAGTATAAGCTTATTTATCGCCTTTTCAACCCTGACAATTTCCCTCTGTGCCTCATTAAACTTTACATAAACTAGGACAAGGGAGGTAGCGGCTATAAGCACCGCAATCGTATATCCGATTGTTACATCCAAATTCCACATTACGCTTATCAAAGCCAGTATAAAAATAAGCACAATCATCGAGCAGACACATATTGCGGTTATGCCCTTCATGTTTTTCTGGGAATTTAAAAGCTCGTTTCTCCTAAAGAAATACGCATGTCTTTCCCCCTCCAGACGACCTAAATCCTTCTTAACCATTATCTGGTAATCTTCCGTCTCCTTTAGTTTGTCGTAACCCTCCGGCATATACTGTTCAATTCGCTCCATATGTGCAAATTCCTCATCAGTCATTATTAAACGCTTCTTATCTATTTTCTCCTTGTTTGCCTCAAGCTCTATTATTTTCTGTGCATAGGCTTTAAGCTGCGCCTTTATCTCCGGTGGCTGTGCCTCTATTTCCTCCATATCGGTAAGATAGGTTGTCACAAGGTTGTACTCTCCGTCGAGGGTATCAAGCTCATGTGATGCCTCCGCCATCTGCTCAAGGCAGGCTGTTACATAATTGTGACGCTGTACGTCATCATGCATATCGACATCATCACGCTTAATGCTTTCCTCGCTCCAAGTATCTTCATATCTGTATTCTTCCAAATCATCGCTGTCTATTCCAAAAAATTCCTTAATTTTTCCAAGTAGTCCCATATATGCAGTCCCTTTCCCATATGACCTTATTCCATACTTAGTTTTGTGTCTGACGCTTATAATCGCTCTTTAATTTCTTAATTAAATTATCAGCCCGTTCACTGTAGCCTGCCCAATCAGCCTTTTCCTTCATCCCGCTAATCTCATCAAGCATCTGCTTTTCCTTTGACTGCTGCCATTTTTCCATTGTCTGTGAATACACCCTCTCAACAATCTCAAAATCATCATTCCATTCAGGATTTTCCCTTTTAAATGCACCATAGGCATAGTCCGTAAGGTAAAGCTTGCTAGCTAGGATATATGCCTGCCTCGAATTGCTGTCAGGCTTTAATACATATGACTCATAGTAAAAATCTGCCGCCTTACTGTAGGCAAAATCCATGGCATAAATAGATGCCATATTGTAATATAAAAGCGCCCTTGATGCCGTATCCCTGTTGGGAATATAATCCAAAAGCTCGACATACATTGAAAGCGCCTGTCTGAAACGCCCCTGCTGATAAAGGTACTCCGCCTGTTTTTTGTATTTTTCAACAGGTGTCAGGTTTGACTGCTCCTTTAATACACGGTCAATCCTCTTAACTGTATTCTCATCATACATTTGCGTCTTTTCCAAAATTGTAGACACAAAGGAAGCCACCGACATATGCTTTCGTGCATAAACCTCAAGCTCATCAGCCAGCTCGACAAGTCCACATTCCGAGCGCAGCCATTCAACAAGCTCTATTGAAACAATTGTATCATCAACAAGATATGTCTTATCCATGAAAAAATAGCACAATTCCTCAATTGAATATATGTAAATATCCGCAAGCTTCAGATAATATGGAGTTGTGGCGCACCTGCCAATACATAAACAAACATTATTCATCCGTCCATAACCTCTTTTATTCTTCTATGTAATCTTATTAAGTAATCATTTCTATCGGAATGGTTTCCTTCCAAACCTGTCCTGTAGAAGGGAAGAAATTTCCAAAGCCCTTATCAGTTATCTCAATTTGGAGTGCATTCGGACTCTCCATATAGAATTTCAGCTCCACACGGTTAGTCTTATTACCCCTGACTTTTAAGCCCTCCAGCGAAATCCTTGCAGTCCTGTTTTTTTCGCCGTCCACCGGAGATATATTAAATGTGATTACATTATTTTTAATAAGCATAACATCAAAGGTGTTCTTCGCATCGTACCAGTTTGTACCGGCATTGAGAATAGGATAATAAATTTCACTCTGCCCACTGTCACACGTCATTCCAATATTCGCCCTAAGCTTGTCATCTGATAAATATACATATGCCGTGGAAAGTGATGAGGCAAAAATCTTCTCCCTCGCCCCATAGCAGGCTCCCTTACTAAACAGATTGTTTCCCTGAAAAACACGCCTTCCCTTGCACATATATTTAAGAGAGTCCCTGCACCATTCCTTTGAAAAATAATCTCCCAAGAGGAACACCGAAGTCACCATTGTGTCTTTACAGTCATCAGTCACTATCTCCAAGAAATCACTGTCAGCCCTTTTATATAAAATTTCCTTTGCAGCATTATCATCCGGATTATCAAAGACAAAGGGCTTAATATTTGTATGCCTTTTGGTTTCTATAAAACACGCAGCCGGATTGGTTTTCCTGTTAACCGAAAGGCGAAAGCTTTGTATTCCTTCATTACCGAAATCATATAAAAGCACGTCATGTATCCACATTTCCTCAGGCTGGTGAATCATGTACTGGAAAAAACAGTCCTCACGCTTCAAGAAGAAAATACTTGGAGTTTTGCGCAGAACTTTTCCCATTATCCTTTTTAACATTTCCATTATGTCTGAATTTATGTCAATTACAGTAAATGATATTGCAGCAATGTCATCAGTTCCCACATATCCTGTCAAAATCCCCATAATCTTCTTTATATATATTTCCAACAAAAATTCAGGTGAAAATTCCTCCTCACCGACCTTAATACTGCCATTATTTCTTGCAGCCTTAAGGAGATTATCTACCAAAATCCCTTGGGCTTCACCTGAATTTTTAACAGCGTCCCTGCCTGCCTGCCATGCAGCCTTGCCCTCACTATCCTTAATGCATCTTAAAACAGTGGGTATATTGTACTGCTCCTCACCCACTACAAGGCTGATTGTTTCAGGCATACTCTGGTCATATCTGCAATAGCTAATCTGGGAATATTCATTTCCCAAATCGAAACCAACCACAACGCTATTTTTTCTCGTTATCTCGTCCAATGCCTTATTTATCAACATCCGTATTACTCCTTACGCCTATAATACCTTAAACAGCTCCCTTGCGCAGAAATCCTTGCAAAGATATTCCTCCGTAAGCTGCTGGGCTGTGATTTCATCACCCAGGTTTATACTTACCATTATGTCGTTTAAAATTGTAAACCTGTCATCTGAATATTTATTTGACGAAGTTATAGGTCCGTTCTCCTGCGGTTCTCCGGTACTTCCATAAAGAGTGTCGCTTTTTGTCACATACTCCTGCACTATGTTATCATCATCCACTCTGCTCTCACTTATATAATACTGTATGTTCTCACCGTAGAAAAGCTGGAACATTGACACATATATCCCGTCATACATTTCCCGCATTTCTTTTATTTCAAAGCTTTCATCAGGTAAATCAGACTCCTTTTCCGACTCATCATACATGGCATAATGGATACAAACCCTGCTTTTTGGTGTCGTTCTGTATTCAACAAAGCTACAGTTTTTAACGTAGTGAAGCTCCGGAACTATATCAGCAATATTTATGTAAAACTTAAAATAAATATC
Source organism: uncultured Roseburia sp. (assembly GCA_964437435.1). GTDB lineage: Bacteria > Bacillota > Clostridia > Lachnospirales > Lachnospiraceae > COE1. The sequence goes on along the minus strand of CAYTGS010000065.1, from coordinate 3,515 downwards.
ATCAGAAATCAGCTCTTGAACGAAGCTTCTAACCGTATCGTCCGGCACGTCAATATCTGTTCCGACATTCTCAGCCCAATATTTTAGCAGTGCCATTTTCAATATGCGTTCCGACATCTCACCATTTTTGTACCTTGAATAGAGCATATTAAATATTTCGTTTTCGACCACCTGCTCATTTACAAAATATTCATATGCCGTATCAAGAAGCAAATCCTTTACTATGGCTTCATTACAGTTTTGGCAATCCGAATATGCTATAAGCATACGGTCTCTGTCCGGAATGTTAATTCCGGTGTACTTCATCTGCTTTAAAATCTTCTCCATAATGACTGATGATTCCATTTCAATATCCTGTGCTGATTTCCAAAGCCTCCTAAGCTCCATTGAGCTTCCCTCATAATTAATCAGCAGGTACCTAAGAATATTCTCGTCATATTTCATGTTTTTATATATATAGTATGAGACATTGACCAGGAACTCATCATATTCATAGTCATCACTGACTATACGCTTGCTTATCAGACGTGCAACAGCCTTGTGGTCAACCCCTGCCAGACCATACGCCTTAATCCAGCAATACGCCTTGTCAAACATTCCCCTTGATACCAGATAGCGGATAAACTCTGCCCTTTCCTGGGCATCCATCTCATCAGCCTCCACGTCCTCAAGGTATGAGTCTAGCTCGCCAATCATATCGTTGTCATAGTAAAATTTAAGTAGCTTTGTACGGATTTCCTTTTTAAAGCCTCCGACAACCTGCGGTGAATCGACAAGGCTCTTAAAACGCTTTACATTATCCGGTGCAATTGTTATGTATTTTTTGTCAACCTCACAAAGATATATGTCAAAGCTAAGTCTTCCCTGCATATATCCACTTACATAGTCTAGCTGGTGCCTTGGCTCCATAAGCTGCTTGTTCTCAAAAAATATGCTCTTGGTAAATCTGTTTCCAGCCTCGTCCTGTAGGAATATCTTATACTCGCTTCCATATATTGGAAGCATGCCTACATTGTTTACCACAGGGTACAGGCTTTCACCATTAACCTTCTCATGTATCACCACGATATTTTTCACATTTGGATTATCCACATATATTCTGTGCATAAATAAAAGCGGTGTATACGAATACGCCATGTCGTCCGTAATCATCTGCTTGGAAAGCATATGCTGATACAGGTACGCAAGGTTTTCATTAATACGTCCTGCCTTAATCTGTTCAACCACAAACCTCTCAATCGCTATTCTATAGCTCTGCTCCAAATCAGGGTACTTATCCCTGTTCCTAATTATATATGCATACAGAAAGCCGTTAAGCTCATAGTTAAGGGTGCTTTGGTAAGCAAAGTACATCAATACCATTTTAGGTATCTCTACCTTTTTTGCAATATCACCGTATTTATCAATTTCCAATGACATCATGTAATATTCATAAAGCCCCGTAACCCTGACAGAGCTGTTTACTCCCTCACTATACCACCTGTAATAATCAGCTCCCTTTTTGTCACCCAATATCAATACATGGCAGATAGACGCTATAGTCTGGGGAGATTTATTTATTTCATACACCTTGCAAAGAATACGATACAAAAGTGTTGAATATTCCGTCTTTCTAGCCGCAAGATACTGAAGCTGCTCAATAAGCTCCTGCTTAAGCATTTGGTATCTCGCCCCATGCCATATTACATTCTCCTCAAACTCATCAAGCTTCAATAAAAATGTAGGATTGTCCTGTAAAACCTGTACAGCCTCGCAAAACATCAGAGGGCTTGTACATCCCCTGTTAAACATTTCTTCCATATACTGCCATCTAAGGTCATCATTGTGCACAAGGTTTTCGTTTAAATGGATTATAAACCAGCCAAGCTCCCATTTATCTTGATTGTTCGCATATGCATTCTCAATCTGTACGCATACATCATGAACATAATCCGTATCACAGTTTACAAGCGTTGTCAAATAAAGGTAGAAACAGGCATATAATAAATTCTGTATACCTGTTGACAGCCTCTGTTCAAGCATATCAAGATACCATTGCGCCTCATTAAACCTTTCTTTCTTAATAAGAACTAACGTTCTGAATAGATTATACAGAATACTATCCTCATCCATCTCCAAAAGGGTGTTTACATCAGCCTCAAGGCTGTCACACCACTGCTGTTCGCTGAGCCTTTCATATTTGAAATCAACAAATGATTTCACCATGTTGACGAATGTAAGCTTCTGGTTCCTGTTGTCAGTGCGCTTCTGGGGTTCATCATCCATAAGTATATCAACAGGTATCACATATTCATTACAGGCATCCTTAAAAGTAATGCTTGCACTGTTTAATCCGTTGTGAAGCTTTGTGGCATCAATATATATATTAAAATCGCATGAATTATATGCGAAGTCATCATTTGTAAGCACGGACTTATCCGTGCTTACAAAATCACCGTTTATTATTACCTGAACATTTGTATATCCCCAACAGCTCTTTGTAATTACAATATTCCTCGTAATGCTGTCCTGTACATCCTCAAGCAAAAACCCCTCCACACTAAACGTATATGTAATGGGGGTTTTCTTATTTACCTCTATTAGAAATTCCTCCAGATTTTGTTCATTACCGTTGTTTTTGGATAAACCGATATATGAAAGTCTGGCGTTATGGTCATTTTTATGCAGTATGGACGAAAATCCGGGTGAATAGAAAATATCAACTGCCTCATTCCAATCAGTTTGAGCCAGATTTGTGAAATGGAAAAGATTTTTTATATGTCCTATTGAACATTCCAACTGCGGATTTTGTATATTTATGCGATATGAAACCGTATATTCGCCATAATTGCTGATAATCGTAAATTCGCCCCTTACGGCACTTCCAGCTTCTATGTTGGCTGCATTAACGCAAAAATATACCGTTACATTATCTCCGGAAAACTCATTTTCGTACAGTCTCACCCTGGTGTCAGACGAATATATCTTTCCCTCTGCATACTTGTCAGAAGCAGTTATCGTAAAACTGCTGTCTAGTACCGTTCCAGGCTCTGCACTTAATTCTATTGTATTTTCAGATAACTCAAGATATTTCATCTATGTTTATTCACTTCCTATAAGCCATTATAATTTAAGTATACATGAAGTATTGACATAAAACAAGCAAAAATGATGCAGGACATCACATCTTGCATCATTTTTATACAAAATTAATTATATTTCTACAATCCAGCCCTTTGGAGCCTCAATACGACCCATCTGAATTCCTGTGAGAGTATCATAGAGCTTCTTGGTGACAGGCCCCATCTCGTTCATTCCTGACGGAAGACAAATTTCATTGCCTTTATTTACAATCTTTCCTACAGGTGAGATTACTGCAGCAGTTCCACAAAGTCCACACTCTACGAAATCCTTAACCTCGTCAAACAATACCTCCCTTTCCTCAACCTCTAATCCAAGATATTCCTTGGCAACTACCATGAGTGAACGGCGTGTGATTGAAGGAAGAATACTGTCAGACTTAGGTGTTACAACCT
>CAYTGS010000064.1:0-10534 GCA_964437435.1 uncultured Roseburia sp. | reverse complement strand
CAGCACTTATTATCATTGCCTCATTTCCACAAGTGCTTCCGTTTACAAGGAAGAAGCTTTTATCAGATTTATAAAGTGCACTTAAAAGCTCCTGTGCCTCATTTATGGCGCTTTCAGGGCTGTGAAGGTCATCAGTTATTGGTGTTTCCGTGACATCATAGGCAAAGATTTTATCCCCCACCTTATCCGTCCACCTACTGCTAATGCCCTTTTCAAGCCTGTGCCCAGGTATACGGAAATAGGCTGGCTTTGTATCTATAAAATCCGTTACCGCATCAAGCAGCGGTGTTTTATTTTGGGTTATCGACATAATTAATTTCTCCTAAGCTACTTATACACAATAAATATACTATCACAGAAATATAATTGTTTTCAAGAAAACATTATGCTATAGTTATTTAGTAGGTTTATTAATGTAGAAGGAGTACCACAATGTCATATTTATACGAAACGCACCTGCACACCACCGCCGCCAGCGCATGTGCTAGAAGTGCAGGTTCTGAATATATTTCATATTACAAGGCTATGGGCTATGACGGTATTATCGTCACCGACCACTTTTTTAACGGAAACTGTGCTGTTCCCAAAAATCTTCCATGGAATGAGCGTGTAGAGCTTTTCTGCAAGGGCTATGAGGAAGCCAAAGAGGAGGGGGACAGGCAGGGCTTTAAAGTATTCTTTGCATGGGAGGACAGGTTTGACGGTGATGAATTTCTCGTTTACGGACTTGATAAGCAATGGCTTTTAGACCACCCTGATATGCTTGGTTGGAATCACATAACCCATTACAATAAAATCCACGAAAGCGGCGGTCTTGTGGTTCAGGCACACCCTTTCAGGGAGCGTGGCTATTTATCAGAGATTTATGTACATCCGTATCAATGCGACGCCTTTGAGGTCGCCAATTCCGGAAATCCCTTTGAGCAAAACCGAATGGCTTACCGCTATGCAAAGGAGCACAATATTACAATGACAGCCGGCAGCGATATACATCTTGTGGGTCATACAGACAACGGCTTTGTATACGGAATGGAGTTCGACGAGCCTTTAAATTCAATCAAAGATTATGTTGACAGAATAAAAAAAGGCACTGGTTTTTCGCTCCATGTGCCTCTTGAACAACTAGAATGGAAAGAGGGAACCTCAAACCACCTGCCTTTATTTATTTTTGACAGGAATAACAATCCTGTTGCCACAGCTAATCCTTTTGAACCAAATTCTTTTTAAGTCTTATTTTTTTAGCTTGGATATTCCATGTGCTCTTTGAAAACAATAAGAGCATTGGGAATATTTCAAGTCTTCCTGCAAGCATATCAAATATCAATATCAGCTTAGAAAGAATACTTAAACCGCCATAATTACACGTGGGTCCCACTTCTTCAAGACCTGGACCTATGTTGTTAAAGCATGATAAAACCGCCGTAAAGCTTGTTGTCACTGAAATTTTATCAATTGACACAATTATAAAGCTGAAAAACAAAATTATAACATATGCAGACAAATAAGCGGACGCATTTTCAAGCACCTTCTCATCTATCATATGCTCGTTTATCCTTACAACCTGAACCTTTTGTGGTGAAATGGCACGTCTTAAATTTCTCCTAAGACTTTTAAATACAATAAGTATCCTCGCACACTTAAATCCGCCGCCTGTACTTCCCGCACAGGCTCCTATAATCATCAACCCTAAAAGTATCGCCTTTGAAAAGGTCGGCCACAAATCAAAATCCGTGGTTGCAAAACCCGTGGTAGTGATTATACTTGCAACTTGGAATGACACATGGCGAAGCGCCTCCCCAAATGTGTCAAAATATCCCCTCACGTCAAACATTATAAGGACAATACTTCCAACAATTACGCCGACATACAGCCTAAGCTCCTCATCCTTAAAAACACCATAAAACTGACGGAGCATCAACATATAATAACAGCTAAAGTTAACACCAAACAAAAGCATAAATATAGTACATACATTCTGTATATAGGGACTGTAGCTTGCAATGCTGTCATTTTTAATTCCAAATCCGCCCGTTCCTGCCGTACCAAACGCTGTACACACGGCATCAAAAAGCGGCATCCTCCCTATAAGCAAAAAGACAATATTGGCAATTGTAAGGGCAAAATACAGACCATAAAGTATCTTAGCGGTGTTTTTCATCTTAGGAACAAGCTTTCCCACCTGTGGTCCTGGACTTTCCGCCCTTAAAAGGTGCATTGTAAAGCCACTGCTGCTGTCAGCAAGGGCACCTACCGCAAGCACAAACACAAGTACTCCCATACCGCCAATCCAATGTGTAAAGCTTCTCCAATAAAGCATACTCATTGAAAGCCCTTCAACGTTAGACAATATCGAAGCCCCCGTTGTCGTAAAGCCTGAAACCGTTTCAAAAAGCGCATCAAGGTAATTAGGTATCTGACCTGATATAAAAAACGGCAATGCACCGAGTAAACTCATTGTTGTCCAGCTTACGCTTACACAGACAAATCCCTCCTTTGCCTTAAATCCCTTTTTGCCTCCCTTACATACGTTAACAAGTATAAGCCCAAGTAAAAAAATTATGACTACCGAAGACGTAAAGCCTATTACAGATGACCTTTCCCCTTTAAACAATGCTATAAACAATGACGGCAGCATAAATATAGCCTCAATCATAAGGATATAGCCCAAAAGCTTTCCCATCATTTTGTAATTCATATAATAATGCTCCTAGTTATCCTCAAAAATATCATTAAGCTGATATATCACCCTGTCCGCGCCAGTCACCACAATAACCGTGTCTCCCTTTTGGAAGCTTGAATCACCGTTTGGAATTTCAAGCTGCGCCCCATGGGTTATACATACTATCAGCACGTTTTTCTTTAATTTCAATTTTCTAAGCGGTTCATCACAGTGAAGCGTATTGTCATCCGCCATAAACTCCACAGCCTCCGCCTGACCGTCAGCAATCATATGAACCGAAAGTGCCGCTCCCGTCTGGTTTTTCATGGCACGCACAAACCTGACAATATTATTACAGCATAACTCCTTAGGGCTTATAACGCTTCCAACCGGCAATATGTCAAGTATGCTGTTATTTTCAAGCCGTCCAAGCTTTGTAATAACCTGTGGCACCTTACATGTGCTTCCATATAACGAAATAATAATATTCATCTCATCAACGCCAGTAAGCGTTACAAGGGCATCGCAATCCGAAATTCCCTCATTATCAAGGAGAAATTCCTTACTTGCATCCCCATGTATTATTGATGCGTCAGGAAGCGCATTGGCAAGCTGTATACACCTGTCGTAATCCTGCTCCACTATCTGTACGCCAATTCCATTCTTTAGAAGCGCCTGTGCCAGGTAATAGCTTACACGACCGCCACCGCATAAAATTACCCTCTTAACCTTGTGGGTAATAATCCCAAGGTTTTTAAGCAGAAGTGTAAGGTTATTGGTGGGGGCAGTCATAAATATCCTGTCACCCTCCTGCAATACGAAATTACCGTCAGGGGCTATTGTCTTACCGTTTCTAATAACTGTACAGACAAGTACATTGCACTTTGCAATACTGTGTAAATCGGCAAGCCTGGTATTACAAAGCTTATTGCCAGCCTCAACCCTAAGCTCCACGATTTCCACCCTGCCCTTTGCAAACGTCTCACGCTTCAAAAACCCCGGATATTTTAAAAGCCTCTCTATCTCAAGGGCTGCCTGTCTTTCGGGATTTATCATCATTGACAGGGCAAAAAGATTTCTCAGCTTGTATACCTGCTCTGTATATTCCGGATTTCTAATTCGGGCAATAGTGTGTATGTTTGGATTAATTCCATGCGCCGTCATGCAGCAGAGCAGATTAACCTCATCAGCGTTTGTAACAGCTATCAAAAGGTTGGCTTCCTTTACTCCCGCCTGTTCCAAAGTTTCCATTGAAGCACAGTTTCCCTGCACCGCCATTATATCATATCTCTCCTCGGTGGACTCCAATACCTTCATCTTTGCATCTATAATGGTAATATCATATCCCTCCGACGAAAGCTGTTTTGTCAGCATTGAACCTACTTTTCCATCACCTGCAATGATAATTTTCACGCCATTCAGACCTCCATTTAGTAAATACCATAACCTCGATTATACCACGTCTTTAAAAAAAGACAATAAAAAAACGCAAAAACGGTGAGTGCGGCGCACCCACCGTTCAATAATTATTCAGCCTCTTTGTCAGTATCGGTATCCTCGGCAGCTTCCTCATCCTCGGTCTGCTGTGGATATAATTTTTCCTTTATGGCAGCTATAAGCTCATCTATCGAGCCTGCCTCTATCTTTTCTGATTCCTTTTTCTCAGCAAGCTTCTCCTGTCTTTCCTTTTCGGCTTTCTTTTTCTCAGCACGCTTTTCCTCAATGCGCTCCTGCTGCTTCTCAGCCTGGGTTTCCTTTTGCTGCGTCTTATTGCTCTCTGCCATATCCTGTAAAAGCTTTACGGCATATGAAACATTTCCGTCAGCATCTATCGTAATACTAAAGCTCTCAATCTTATCAGCGTCATCTCCAAGTTCTTCCTTTATCTTGTCGCTTGCATCACCTGCACCGCTTAAGATTGACTCGTACTGCTCCCTTACTGATTCATCGGCAGCCATTTTCTCCAAAAGCTCCGGATTTATAAGCACGCTGTAATCTTTGGATGTAAGACTTGCATAGTAATCTGACTCCTCATCCGTTGACCAGTTGGCAACTGAAATCTCCATTGTATCGCCATACTTTTCACGAAGCTCCTTGAGTAATTCCTTTGCTGCGTCGCTAAGCTCAACACCATCCTGTATTCCGTCTGAATCAATCTGCTTATACTGTGTATCCTCAGACTGAACACGCTTAGGTCTGTCATAGCCAGCCTTTACCTCCCTTGTCTGACCGCTGTACTCATATGTATCCTTGTCAGCGTTTGTCTGCTTTGTGCTGTCAGACTTAGTAGTGCTGCTCTTTGCAGTATGGCTAGTTCCTGTTAAATTTCCTTTAAACTTTACTTCATCATTATTAATTGTCTGATTTGAAAAAAGCCCTGTATTGCTCATCAGTGAGCTATAATCGATTCCATTCATTTATATATACCAACCTTTCTTCTATATGCTGAAAGCCAACATTGTTACTTTAATCTATTTATCGGTTGTCATCCACTAAAACTTTATAGATTAGCCACATTTAGTATTAAAATTTTTCCACATACGTACAGCCGTCCCTTTTCCAAGCTGGCTTTTCACGTCTATTCCATCCATAAACGCCTCCATAAACGAAAAACCCATTCCCGAACGCTCACTCTCATCCCCCGTTGTAAAAAGGGGCTGCATTGCAAGCCCTATATCAGCTATTCCTTTTCCCTTGTCGGTAATCTCCACCTCAAGTCTGCCCTCCGGTGACAGTACCGCCATCATACCTATCCGTCCGTTTCCGTTTGGATAGCCATGTATTATGGCATTCGTCACGGCTTCGCTTACCGCTGTTTTTACATCCTCGAGTTCATCCACAGTAATATCAAGCTTTGCTATAAATGCCGCAATTACAACCCTTGCAAGACATTCATTTTCCGATAAAGCATCAAATTCAAAGTTTATTTTGTTTTCCATTTATACCACCTCGCCAGTATCTAATATTTCTATTATTGAAGTCATTCCTGATGTTTTCAGTATTTTAGATATCCGGCTGTTTGTGTTTATTGCATAAACTTTTCCACCAAAACACGAAATCTTCTTGTACCGTCCTATAATTATACCTAGTCCGGAGCTGTCCATAAATGTTGTTTTCTCAAAGTCGAAAACTATATTTTTCACCTTATCGTTGAGTATAAGCCTGTCCGCCCCTTCTCTTATGCAAGCCGCCCCATGATGATCAACCTCTGCCGGCATTCTTATACAAAGGTAATCATCAATTACTGCAAAATCCTCCATTTAAAATCCTCCACTTTAATTTTATTCACCTCTTATCTCTTTAATGTATATCTGGGATTTTCTTGCTTTTTCAGTATTGGGGAAATTCTGGATAACCTGCTGGTAAATTTCAACTGCCCTTTCCGTGTTACCGCTCTTGTTGTATGAATTTCCCAAATTGTACAACGCCTCTCCGTTTGTGGAGTCATAATCTACAGCCCTCTCAAGGTGTTCAATCGCCGTCTCGTAATTTTCAGCCTTATACGCCTCATATCCGATATCATAGCTTGCCTTTGCAACAGCCTTTCCTATATTTCCCTTAAGGGTTGCATAGAGGTTTTTAAAGCTGTCCGTGGCTTCATCCTGCAAATAATCACTGTCTATCATTTCCAATTCATCCGCTATTGCCATTTCATCCCCTGTTTTGTTCATATACATAAGGGTTGCCTCTATCAGATTTGTATTGGCTTCGATTATCTTCGTATTTTCCCTTTCCTCATCAAGGCTTAATGAAAGGTTATCCTTTTCAACAGTCAGCGAGTTTACCTGCTGCGTCAACTCATCCACCTGGGCTGTCTTGACATCAAGCTGCTCGGTTATCACCTTATATTTCTCGTCCATCTCACTTTGGGCTTTTTGGATTTTGGAAGGCGCCACCAAAAACCATGCTACTCCGGCACCAATAATAACACCTATAATAATATTCATTATGGCATGTGTTTTAGAGCTTTGCTTCTTTGTAACCGGCTGTATCACCGTATCATTTCCGCTTTTATATACTACCGTCTCTTTCTTTTTCTTTACCTTTTCTTCTTCCGAGGGCAACATAGCCTCAGTTTCCTTAAGATACCTTAAGGTAGTAGTATTGTTGGCATCAATTCTAACAGCCCTGTCTAATTCCCGTTTCGCCTTGTCCCACTCCTGGCTATTCATATATAAAAGCGCCAAAAGCTGCCTTGCCTGTACAAATCTTGGGTTAAGCGAAATAACCTTTTTTAACTGGATAACAGCTAAATCAAGGCTGTCCTGACGGCAGTAGTTTAATGCCATATTATATTTTTTGACAGTCTGATTATATGTTTCAAGCCTTCCAGGGTTATTCTGAATCATGTCAATATAATCATTTGCAATATTTTTCTCATTTCTAATATTTTTACTTATTACCCACTCGCTTAAAGCGGCTACAACCTCTCCCCTCTCAAAATAAACAAGACCTAGGAGATTTCTTGCGACTATATGGTTTTTGTTAAGCTTAAGGCATTGTCTAAGGCTGGAAACAGCCCCCGATAAATCACGCACCTTTGCTTTCTCAAGTCCGTCATTATAAAATTTATTCGATGTATATATAATCTTTTTGTACAATGTCACATCCGTACCGCAGCCTGTACAAAAGTTTTTCTCTGATAAATGGCATCCACACTTATAACATCTCATTCCCAAGTTCCTCTATTCTTCCTTAGAATCCTTTACCATTTTTACAAGTACATCTGCCAAATCAGTAACATCCTGATTATATATTGTCTGTTCAACATCCTCAACCTCTGGGCTTGGATGGAATTTTCTTAATTCTTCTTCAAAATTTATCATATAAATAACCGTGCCTTTCCATATTATTATTTTAGTGACTAAAAAATTCCTCTACAATACCTGCAAGATACAGTGAACCTACTATGTAAATCCTGTCCCTGTTTTCTTTTTGATTAATGGCATATTCCAATGCCTCATCTATATTCCCACAGCTTTGTATTTTTGCATTTCCTTTTTTATATTTTTCAAACAGTTTACATAGCTTGTCAAGGTCTGCCCCCCTCTCACCCGGAATATGTGTAATCACAAAATCCGATATAAAGGAAAGCCCACAGAGTATCTCAATCATCCTATCATACTGTTTATCCTTAACGGCGGAAAATATAAGTATGTATTTTATATCATCATTAATCTTATGAACAGCGTTAAGTGTTTCCGCAAACGCCTCTATACCGTCCTCATTGTGAGCGCCGTCTATGAAAATGTCAGGTCTTACTTCTTCCATGCGCCCCTGCCAGTGCATTTTACTGATACCACATTTAACTGTTTCAATGTCAATTTTATCAAAACCGCACTCTGTCCTTAATACCTCACTCGCCCTAAATGCAATTGCGGCATTTTCCACCTGATACAGCGCAGTTGTGTTTACAACCAGGCTAACATAATTATAATACAGACTAGACACGGAAAAATCAATGGATTTTTTCTTAATTTCAATTATTTTGTAGTCATTTTTCGACACTGGATAATATTTGCTGCCACAATCCGTTGCTTTACCTGTCAATACCACTGAAACCTCCTTTTTTCTGTCCGAAAATACAACTGGTATATCAGGCTTTATTATCCCTGCCTTTTCACCTGCAATTTCCTCCAACGTGTTTCCCAAATATGCCATATGGTCAAAGCCAATCTCGGTAATCACTGACAGCACCGGATTTTTAATAATGTTTGTCGCATCAAGCCGTCCTCCCAAGCCCGTCTCGAGAATAGTAACCTCGACCCCCGCCCTGTCAAAAATATACATACCCATAAAGAAAAGTCTCTCAAAATATGTCGGTGCATACAAAGGATTAACGCTTTTATAGCTCTCTATCATGCCCGATAGCCAATTAAAGGCATCCAAGAACTCCTCCTCGGATATAATATCATTATCAATCACAAACCTTTCCCTTGTAGTGATAAGATGAGGCGATATGAACATTGCCGTTTTATATCCACTCTCAATACAAATACTTTTAAGAAAAGAACAGACTGAGCCTTTTCCATTTGTTCCAGCCACATGAACTATTTTTCCAAGCTTGAATTTACCGCCTCCTATATACCCATAAAATTTTTCTGTATCCTTTGGTGTATTTTTAGATGTAAATCTGGGAACATTATTTAAGTATTCCTCTGCTTCCCTGTAATCCTTTGCCACTAATTCCCTCATACCTTTGACCTCAAAAAAGGCTTCATAAACATGAAGCCTTTTATTTTGCATTATATAACTACAACAGTACCTACAATTATTCCGTTCTGGCTCGTATACTCCATAAAGCTTGTATCCCTGTTTATCACAAGCTGATGGTCATCAATACTCACCACTGTACCCTTATAAATATTTCCGTTTATCCTTATCTTTGCCTCTCTCGACCTTAAAACGATATTTTCAAGGGTATCTGCACGCTCTTTTACTTCCATACACTTTGCGTATATTTCATCCTTGCGTGACTTTAAATCGCTTAAATGAACCTGTAACTGCTCACTAAGCTCTCCCGTCTGCTGCCTTACCCTGAGAATTTTAGCCATTCCGGCAACAACCTCATCAAGTTCCTGGTTGAGGCTGTTATATTCCTCATTTACAGCTATACGCTTCTCCATGATGTCAGGCTTTACACCTGCATGAACCAAAGTTTTTATCTCCGACTGGTTTCCAAGATTTTGGCAGATTATACCCATCATGGCATGAACCTTTCCTCCGGCTATAAGACCTTTTTTGCCAGTAAGGGTTACTTTGTCACCTGCGCTGATTTTCGAGTTAAGTATTACGTTTGATTGAACCGCCCCTTCAACCTTTACCCTTGTATACTCTATAAATTCCGTATACAAATCACCGCCTGCCTCTATAATACCCTTTCCTGCGCCTTGGATACCACGCTTAAGGCATACGTCACCGCCCGCCGTGAGAGTTGCAGACTCAACCACACCCTCAACAGTAAGGCTCTTTCCTGCATTAATCGTAACGCCAGCCTCCACATTTCCGTGGATTATTACATCACCGTTAAACTCGACAAGAGAATTGTTGGCAAAATCGCAGCCTCCCTGAATTTCATATACCTCAACGACAGAAAGCTTATTTTCACCGTCATACTCTACCTTGCCAGACTTTGTAGCATAATATTTATGAGGGTCTTCCTCACTGCTCTTAACACCCTTTCCGGTAAGAGGACGAAGCTCCTTGTACATATTTGCTTTTTCAAACGCACCCGTTACATCCCTACCAGAGGTTCCCTGCGTAGGCGGATGATATATAGCAAGCAAATCCCCCTCATTTACATTCTGAACAAGGCTCATGCTTCTATAATCAACCGTTCCGTCCTGTCTAATCTCAGGCTTGGGCTTTTCAGTATTAAAGAAAAATTCATATCTTCCCGGTTCTCCCGGATCACCCTTTTCGCTCGTAGCCACCTTTACTTCACGTTCATATATCTGTTTATTGCACATAGCCGCAACATGCGATTCATTTATTCCTGCCTGCACACCATTAAGCTGAAGATAACGCATTATTTCTTGTTTCTCGTAACGCTTACCGTCTTCCGGAGCACATAAATATAGCCATGCTTCAGTTTTATCTTCTGTAATTTTCACATAAGATTTGACATTAACCATCTATTCACCTCCATGAAGACAAGACTCTCCCCCTCTTGCTGTTATTGTAACACTAATTACCTCAATTGTGCAAGTCGTTCTGCAACTTGTTCTTTCATTTGAGTATATTTTGTTAATTTAGCCCTTTCCTCGGCAACCTTTGACTCCGGAGCCTTAGACATGAATTTCTCATTGTTAAGCATACCATTAACCCTGTTAAGCTCTCCCTCTAAGCGCTTTTCTTCCTTTTCGAGACGTTCAA
>CAYTGS010000063.1:0-10795 GCA_964437435.1 uncultured Roseburia sp. | reverse complement strand
TAATACCTAAGTTAACTGAAGGATGTAAACGAAGTCCTCCCTTGTAAGGTCCAATGGCATTATTGAACTGTACTCTGAATCCTCTGTTTACCTGTACCTGTCCCTTGTCATCAACCCAAGGAACGCGGAACATAATCTGGCGGTCAGGCTCTGTGATTCTCTCCAATATAGCGTTCTTTCTGTAAAGCTCCTCATTAGCTTCTACAACTGGTCTTAATGAATTAAGAACCTCTGTTACTGCCTGGATAAATTCAGGCTCGCTTGCATTCTTTTTCTTAACAAGCTCTAATACCTCGTCAACGTAAGACATCTTTAAATCCTCCTTAGTTTATAACTAAATTAAAAATTATTTCCGTTTTAACACTGTAGCGTGTTAAACTCAACATAAATATTATAGTTTAATTTTTTTTATAACACAACCAAAACTTATCATGGCACTTATTTTTGTGAAATATGACGAAAAAATTTATACGTTTTTGCCCTTATTTACAATCATCTTCCTAATCATATCAATCGGAATCATTGTAAACGCAAGAATGATTACTGTCACCCATCCCTGGATTCCGAATGGAACGCAGCTAAACATCTCGCCTATAAAGGTAAATACCTTGCCTGGTATCAATCCAGCATTTACGATAATCGCCTGTACAACAACTATTGCTATAAATACCTTCATGAAGCCCGGATTTTGGTCAAGTCCCTTGAATATTCCAAAGCCCTCGTCCCTTACGTTAAATCCGTTAAACAATGCCGCCCAGATGAACAATACAAAGTATGCCGTCAAATGCTGCTCCTCATTGGCAAACAGACTGATAAAGAATGGTGCCTTAAGGAATACAAAGCTTACAACTGTAAGCCATAAGCCCATTGTGACAATCTGTGCCATCATCTTCTTGCTGACTAGGCTCTCGTCACGACGTCTTGGTTTTTCAAGCATATACTTTTCAAGTGCCGGCTCGTTGCCAAGCATGATTGCACCGAGTCCATCCATTACAAGGTTTACAAAGAGCAAGTGTGTTACCTTCAAAGGCTCCTCCACTCCAAAGAATGGAGCAATGGCACTTACTATAACCGCTGCCACATTTATAACAAGTTGGAACTTACAAAACTTCAAAATATTGTTGTAAATTGTCCTGCCGTACCATATAGCGTCCTTTATAGACCTAAAATTATCATCCAGTATGACAATCTTACCAGCTTCCTTTGCCGCCTCCGTACCACTACCCATGGCAAATCCAACGTCCGCACGCTTTAGGGCTGGTGAATCATTTACGCCGTCACCCGTCATACCTACTACAAGGTTCATCTCCTGACACAGCCTTACCATACGTGACTTGTCGGTAGGAAGCGCTCTTGCAATAACTCTAATTTTAGGAACAATTTTCTTAACCTCATCATCGCTCATCTCATTTAACTGGGCTGATGAAAGTGCCATATCGTCATTTGTCTGTAACAAGCCCGCATCCTTAGCGATTGCTACAGCCGTCTCTAACCTGTCACCAGTAATCATTACCACCTGAATACCAGCATTCTGAACCTCTTTGATTGCTTCCCTCGCCTCTGGTCTTACATCATCCCTTATACCTACAAGACCAATTATTACGACATCATCATTAATCTGATTTTCTACTAACTCTTTCTCAGAATATCCAAAGGCAAGCACACGCATAGCCTTTGCCGCAAGCTCGTCAATCTTCCTATTTAATACGGCATTGTCTATATCCCTGATATTTCCATCTGCGTCAAGATATTTCGTTGCCTTTGCAAGAAGCCTCTCCGGAGCGCCCTTGTAAAAAGTCTTTCCAAGGCTGCCAATCCTAGCCTGGCTGAATTTATTAGATGAGTTAAAGCCCTGCTGTGCCGTTATGACATATTCACTGTTTGAGGTAAGTATGTTAAACGTGTCCTCACCTATAAATTTCATAAGTGCCTGGTCAGTGGCATTACCGCCAATTACCCTGTGTGAGGAATCAAACATTGACTGTGTATTCTTACCTATTGCTAAATCCACAAGGCTCTTAACCTTGCTGTGTTTAGAAAGCTGTGGAATGTCAATTGAGTTTCCGTCAGCGCAGAAGAAATCAACCACTTCAAGCGAACCTTTAGTAATAGTACCTGTCTTATCACTGAACAAAATATTCAATGAGCCAGCCGTTTCAATACCTTCCGCCTTTCTTACAAGGACATTGTGGTCGAGCATTTTACTTGTGTTCTGCATAAGCACAAGGGAAATCATAAGAGGAAGTCCCTCAGGCACTGCACAGACAATAATAACTACCGCTAGTGAAACAGCATCCACTATCTTCAATATTACTTCCTGAAAGCCTTGTTCAAAGAAAGCTGAAAATCCGCCTGCCTGCATTATAAAATATGCAAGATATAAAATTGCGATAACTATAGCTCCGATATAGCCGAATGTGGAAATCTGATTTGCAAGCTTTGCAAGCTTCACCTTCAACGGTGAGTCAGGCTCGTCCTCCTGCATTTCCTCTGCCATTTTACCCATCATGGTCTTTAACCCGACTTTTCTAACATCCAATATACCTTCGCCGTCAAATACAACCGCACCCCTGAAAAGTGACGACTTGTCAACAAATGTATCACCTGTAATATCATCCGCAAGTTGAGTACTTATGTCAGCTGCTGTCTTTTTACATTCCTCAGCCTCTCCATTAAGCGCCGAGTTGTCAACCTTCAGAGAACCATCTATTAGAATACCGTCGGCAGGAATTTTGTCACCTGATTGGAGCAAAATTTTATCGCCTACTACAACATCATCAATCTCGATAACCGTCACCATACCATTACGGTAAACCTTGCATTTATCTTTTTCGGTATTGTCTTTAAGCTCACGGTACTTTGTATCGCTTGCAACGCCTGTCTTTGCAGAGACAAAAGCAACGATAAACACTGCTATTATTGTTCCCAAAGGCTCATAAATCTCCGCATAACCAAAGAAGAACATAACAATCATAAGCGCTGCAATTGCAAGCAAAATCCTAATCATAGGATCTGAAAAGGTTTCCTTAAACTCTTGCCAAAAGGTGGTAGGCTCCGAATCGGGAATCTGGTTTGAACCATATTTCTCCCTTGACTGCTCCACTTCTTTGTCACTAAGTCCATTAAATTTCATTTTTCTTTAATCCTCCCATATAGGTTAAATATATCTGTTGGCAAGCTCACCAAGTCCAGGGTCCTTTGTCCCCTGACCTATTGCATTAAATTTCCACTCGCCGTTATGTCTGTAAATCTCGCCAAAAATCATTGCGGTCATATTAGAATAATCCTCTGAAAGATTATATTTGCACATTTCCACATTTGTTTTTGCATCTACGAGACGTATAAAAGCATTCTTAATAAGTCCGAAATGCTGTTTTCTCTGGTATGCCTGATAAATATTTACAACAATGACAACCCTGTCATACTCTGCCGGAATAGCGGATAAATCAACAATTATCTGTTCATCATCACCCTCGCCTGCACCTGTAAGGTTGTCTCCCAAATGCTGAACCGTACCTGATTTATGACTGAGATTTCCGAAATAAACCAAATCCTGTTTTCCTGCAAGCTTACCGTTTTTTAGTAAAATTGCAGAGGCATCACAATCTATCGGCTGTGGCTTTGGTGCAAAAAATCCTCTTTTACGCTCAACCTCATCCCAACCTAAGCCTACCATAACCCTTGAAAGACCTGCATTTTCCTTTGACAGATTAACTTTCTGCCCTTTCTGTAAACTGATTGACATATTAAGCCTCCTCCAATTTATATTATAGTATGACAAATTACGCTACTTCTATACCATAATGTCCGCAAAGTGCTGCAAGACCGCCTTGGAAGCCGCTGCCGATAGCATTGAACTTCCATTCTCCGTTATGCCTGTAAAGCTCGCCTACTACGATTGCAGTCTCGATAGAGAAGTCCTCCCCAAGGTCATATCTTATCAACTCCTGGTTGGTAGCCTCATCAACAATACGTATAAATGCATTGCTAACCTGTCCGAAATTCTGCCTTCTCACATCCGCATCATAGATAGTAACCGTAAATGCAACTTTCTCTATATTAGCAGGAATCTTTGTAAGGTCTACCTCTATCTGTTCGTCATCTCCCTCTCCAGCTCCCGTAAGGTTGTCCCCCATATGCTTTACCGACTCGCTTGGGTGAACAAGATTTCCATAGAAAATAAAATCCTTCTCTGTAGGGCACTTTCCATTAGCCCCAACCATAAATGCCGCTGCATCAAGGTCAAAATCAGCACCCGAGTCAAATGCATTTACATCCCAGCCAAGTCCTACCATGATATTCTTAAGGCTTGGATTTCCTTTCGTTAAATCTACTTTCTGTCCCTTTGATAAACTGATTGCCATTGTTAATCCTCCTTATATTATGATGTTTTATTTAAGTGATGCATTATATTTTTCGTTAAATTCACGCTTAATATTCTCAAGCCTTGCCTTATCCTCAATACGTTTAGTCCTTGCCTCCTCCTGAATACGCCTTGTCTCGTCAATACCGTCAACAATTGTCCTCCATGTGGTTTCAAGCGTTTCTATCTTAATAGAGCTGCCTGACGCCATGGCTGTTGTAATCTTTGTCTGCTCAACAGTATTCTGGGCATTTTTTATAAGAAGCTCGTTTGTCTTCTCGTCAAGGGCACTCATTGCCTCAGCCTGAACCTTTTGGCGTTTAAGCATTATAGCCTGTGCCAAAGCCTGCTTAAATACAGGAAGCGTAATGATAAATGCCGAGTTAATCTTCCTTACAAGGTTCATATTGCTAAATTCCATTGCCTTAATCATAGGAATGGACTGGATTGCAACATTTTCCGCAGTTCTCAAATCCTGTGTCCTCTGTTCAAGCATCATAAGTGCCTGGTTGAGACTTGTGATTTCAAACTGAATTGAAGAATCGCCTGTAGCAGCCATATCACCCTGTCTCTTTTCTATCTGCTTTTCAAGCTCACTGCAAGCCTGCTCCCCCGCAAGAATATATTTTACAAGCTGATGATAATACTCAACGTTTGCCTCAAACATTGTATTGAGGTTTTTGTTAGACTGCTTAATCTCAGACTCATATTTTCTAAGCTCCACATAAATCTTATCGACCTCATCACCCATTGTATGGTATTTAGCCAAGATTTTATCAAGCTGTTTTCTTGCATTTCCAAAAAGTTTTCCAAAAAATGAGGGATTTTCCTTGATTTCATCAATATCAAACTTCTCCATCACCTTTGCAAGGGCATTCATCATCTCACTCGTCTCGTCAAGCTGCTGCATATTGACATTGTTAAGAACAATGTCCGAAGCCTTTGAAATTTCCTCTGCAACCTCTCCGCCAAATGAAACAATGCTCTCCAAACTGCTAAGGTCAATTTGGGATACAAGCTTATCCACCTCCTCAGAGCCAACAAGCTCATTATTGAGTTTTTTCCTGTCCTCCACAATATCATAGCTTTCCACAACCTCTACAACTTCATTTTTGGTATCAACTGTTGAGGCTGTAACCACAGCTTCATCCGTCTTAGTTGTTGTCTTACTAAAATCAAGTCCCATTTTTATACTCCTTTTCTGTTAAATAATTTATCACGTAAAGACATACGTACTTTTGAAGGAGCAGGTGTCAGGGTTGGAACTGACATGTCATAGACAAAATTTCCCATCTGATGCTCCTCGATTAACTTATTGTTAAAATATTTTTCCACATTCTGATAGCCTGTCGGTACAAAGAATACCACATCAAATCCGATTAGGCTTAAAAGTGCTGTTAAAATACTGTCTTCAAGGGAAATTGCCTTTTCCCCCGTGACAATATATATAAGCTTAGGATTAGTCTTTGTAAAATCAAAATTTTGTATAAGCCTCACAAACTCCTTTGACATATTTAGCGCCGTTGAAACAATTGTATATTCCGTCCCATTCTCAAAGGTTCCCTTTATTGCCCTTTGGTCAATAAGTAGCTGGATTTTATTGAGTATGTGCTCCT
This sequence comes from uncultured Roseburia sp., assembly GCA_964437435.1. Lineage (GTDB taxonomy): Bacteria > Bacillota > Clostridia > Lachnospirales > Lachnospiraceae > COE1. Next base: position 4,816 of record CAYTGS010000063.1, on the reverse strand, counting down.
GTATCTCCTCACGCAAAACCCCATATTGGTAATTAGGATTTTCCTTTATTCTATCACGGACAAGCTTTCCGTTCTTAAGGAACTCAGTGGCATGTGGCTTTAGGGGATTTGGCTTTGTATTGTCAATATATGGGGCATGCCTTATAACAAGTGTTTCGGTTGTCATAAGCTCCCTTATGGAATCCCAATACTTTGAAATATTCCCATCCTTTATTCCTGAAACCTTGGCAAAAATAACAGGCATTGTTACCATGTCATTTTCGGTACCAAAATTCGGTCTGTATTTTAATTCCTGCTTCCACAGAATTGCAATCTCCTCATACATTGTCTTTAGGACAATTGAGCTTGCCTTTCCATATTGCATATTACGATAAATACCCGAATCCTGATAAAGAAGCGTATCAAGCTCACGCTCCGCCTGATATGCCACCGTTCCCATTTGGATATCCGTCTTTTCCTGTGGGAAACGCATTAGCGGCAGCGAATCACTATAATTTAATTCATATAAAAGGCTGTCATTTAATATACACCTTGTATTCAGATTAGGGTTAAGTATAAGCACATCAACAGGAAGCCTTGCAAGAAATTTCATAAAAAGACTCTCTGCCTCGTCTATGACAGGTCCCATATGAATAAAACATGCTATGTCTGGCATTTTCCAACCTGCAAAAAGTCCCGCCATATACCTTTTAAGCCAGCAGACAAGATAAACAGCCCTTCCTGTAAGCTTATTAATATTCATTCCCTCAGTTTTTGATTCTTCGAGCATAACATCAATAAATGCCTTATTCATCAATTTATGAAGCTCAGTATTACTGCTGTATTTGATATTTGAAGCAATATCATTAAGCATGTCTTCCAATTTAACATAATTACCACGCCTAATATTAGATATCTCCTCGTTGGTTGGCTTTGAAATATTTATATCAGCCACAACCACGTTTCTCTTATTGATTTTAAGCTCATTGTAGAGTTGGTACAAATCATTAACATAAGTGAGCTTGTCCCATGTACCGTTAATCCTGTAAAAGCAGTTATAAAACAAATTTAAGTCACTGCCCCTTGAAGCAATATTAGTCTTTAGGTCAGCAATGCCCTTACCTGTTATCCATGCATTTGTACAGTTAATAACCAATGGCTTATCACCATAAAGCTTATTTTCATTCTGAAGCTTTTTAAGGCTAAAGCCCTCTGGAAAAGCCGTCAGCTTTTCATCACTATAGCAATCTGATAGCTTTGACTGCCTGTCAATGCTTAAATATCTTTCATCACCGTTATATTGTAACAGAAGAATATCACAGCCTGCATTTGACAAAATCCCAAGCATTAAAAGCTCATAGATTGAAATATCACCCTCATATAAAATCTTTGGAACAATATTATTTCCAAGCCTGTTTACTATACGCTCAAATTTATAATAAAGCCAGCACATAAATTTAATGTAGGCATTTTTCAGCATATTGTCATTTTTACCTGAACGCCTCAAATCATCAAGAGTATCAAATATGGCACCTGACACGTTTTCACGCTGTCTTTCATCCATCCTCGGAATCCACTTTTTGAGGCTTTCATATATAAAAGCAACTTCAAGTTTAAAATCCATTCCCATAATTTCCTCATAATAGGAAAGATTTTTCTCATCGGGATTTGGCAGCTTTCCTTCTATAACAATGCCTGTTTTCAATGCAGTCTCATAATAACTAGATATAAAACCCTCGACCTTGGCAGAATAACCATTTAAGCGGTAAAAATAAACACCCTTTTGAGGTCTGTTGTTCAATTCTACAAAATAATCATCAAGCTCGCCCAGCTTTCCATGTGCATACATATAAATACCTCTTTACCAATGTAACCAATTAAAGAAAGTATAGCATAAACGTACATAACATTCAAGTTTTACATAACTTCATTAATCAAACCTTAATAAAAGTATTAAAAAAATCCAACAGGATTATCTGTTGGATTTCAGCAGCGCTACAAGGATTCGAACCTTGAGATGACGGAGTCAGAGTCCGTTGCCTTACCGTTTGGCGATAGCGCTATATTAAATTATTTTGCATTTATGCCATTTTCCTGTAGCTGTGTAAAGCCATATCTTCGGCACGTGTTTTAGTATACAACACAGCCACAGAAAATGCAAGCACTTTTTTCAATTTTTTTAAATCATTATCGTAATTAAATCTGCACCAGCTCACGGCACCTGTTGATTGTGGTGTAGAGCTCCTGTTTTCTTGGTATACACAGGTTGCCTGAAATATATTCACTGGAGATAAATGCCGTAAAGCCTTTCAATGCAATTTCTTTATAGAGTTTTTCCACGCTTTCGCTGACCGTGGTCTTTCCATCAAAGCCGTGTAGCTTTAGGTATTTTATCATGTATGACAAAGCGGTTAGCTGTTCGGAGTCTACCAACTGCTCAACATAGCGCATATCCACTTCCTCACGATTTATGGAAAATCCGTCTGTGCCGTCGGTACGCATTTTTATCCTGTCATCCTTTGCAAATGCCATATCCCTCTTTACCACCCTGTCAAAAGAAGGTGTCTGTGCTTTTGGTACATCGCCTAGTGTATAGGGGTAATTTTTTGCCTCTTTCTTTGCAAGCTCAGTGATTTCCATTGGGCAGTAGCGCTTCATCTGGATAATACAGTCGGCTTTGTGAAAATAAGAGCCGCAGCTTCCGGCTACCAATATAGTAGATATACCATACTCCGTATATATTTCCCTAATCCTGTCAATAAATGGGATAATTGGCTCCTCGTCACGATTAACCACTTTCTGCATTAACTCGTCCCTAATCATGAAGTTTGTAGCACTTGTATCCTCATCAATAAGGAATACTTTCGCACCAGCTTCCATCGCCTCTATGGTGTTTGCCGCCTGCGAGGTGCTTCCGCTTGCGTCTTGAGTGAAAAAGGACTTCGTATCACGTCCGTTTGGAAGATTGCGGATAAACATTGAAATATCCGTCTTTTGGATGCTTCTACCGTCCTCCGCACGCAACTTCATGGCTGTTTCGTCAGTTATACAATACTCCCTGCCGTCCCCTGAAATGTGGTTGTATACACCCAGCTCAAGTGCCTCTAGCAAAGTGGATTTTCCATGATATCCTCCACCCACTATAAGCGAGATACCTTTCTTCACAGCCATTCCTGTCAACTCGCCTTTGTGTGGCAGGTTAAGTGTTACAGCCATTGAATTTGGAGATTTGAAATCCACCGCACCCTGCATGGGTAGCTGTGAGATTCCTGATTTTCTCGGAAGGATTGAGCCGTTGGCTACGAAAGCTACCAACCCCCTCTTTTGGAGTTCGCTTCGGATATATTGTTGGTCGTCTGCCAAATATATTACATTTCTAATTTCATCGCTTGGGCATGATGAAGAAAGCAGTGTTTTTCGCACACATAGAGGCAGGAAGTCAAACAAGATTTTTCCTAATTCCCCGGCGTTGATGGTTCTGCCGTTTGCGGGAAATCCTATCTCCATACGAATAGTTATGTCGCCCGTCTTAACATCAATCTGACATGCGCTGCGTTCCATTACCTCCTGTCCCGGCTGGCTAATTCCCATTAGTCCACTCTTTCCTGAACCTTTTGCCTTAAAGGAATATCCTTTTATCTGCGTTGCCACCCTGCGGAGTAGGTAATCCTGGAATGCCGTCCTTCTGGCAGGATTTTCATAATATTCCTTATCGAAAGCTGCGATTTTTGCAGGTACTATTATACTCACCTTTGATGGCGATGCGAATGGATCGCCCTGCACATGGTCAATTGAAAGGATATACTGTTTAAACTGGTATTTACCCTTTAAATCCTTGTAGGCTGGATATCCTTTGTGGTCTATCGACCTTAACATGTTTTGTAATTCTAACTCTGATTTCATAGCATCAACTTCCCCTCTATTTGCTCGAAATTTATAGTCCTCGTTATTCCTGTTTTTAGAATAATTTGAACCGGTCCATAGCCACCGCAATTCTCCTCATCCGTGTAGCGCACTCTTTCTATTGGGAAAAGTTCTTCTTCGGTGAAATCGTCGTGACTCTCCTTTGTTATAACCTGTGATATCAAAACGGACTTTTCATAGTGGTTATGGTTTTCACGTTTCGTATGCGCATAGATTACTATGGAATTTTCGGAGTCGGGATTAGTGCCCTGGCTCTTTATTGCCTCTAGCTCGTCCCAACCGTCATATATCGTCATTGCAAGCTGCTTTTCGTTATGGTTATGGTCATATCCTTTTAGGACTATTGCCTTGGCTATAACATCGCCACATTCCAATTGCCTTTTTATTATTTTAGTTTCATTGTCAGGAAAACCGTATGCACCCAAAGTCAATTCTATCGGCTTTTTAAACAGCCTTACCCTATCGGCTCTCATTATTCCGTAGGGAACGGTGAAATCCGCAAGGTTTATTGCCTGTATCCAATGTGTTTCCGTTTCAAGGTTGTAATTAAAAAACTGTCTACGGTAAAGCACGTCATCCTTCTCGCCGTGCCAAAAAGTAACATTGGCGTTTTCGTAGGTGTTGGTTGTTATGTCATGGAGGACGTATTGCTGGGAGTCAATGTTATCTTGGGCGATGCCGTTTGATATTGGAGTTGCCTCCCATGGATATTTGGTGTTAAAACATAATTTTGAATAATTCCACATACCATGAATATCGTCCTTTGTCTTTACCACTTTTCCCGTTCTAAGAATTGTCTCACCGTTTGCCTCGTGGTTGGAAAAGCAAAGCGCCGGTCCGTCTAGGGTGGTGACTTTTACCTCGTTGTGTTCAAGCTTTTCCCAAGTTCCGTTGTTCTCCTTTGCCGTCCAAA
>CAYTGS010000062.1:0-11018 GCA_964437435.1 uncultured Roseburia sp. | reverse complement strand
GGGATTACTTATAAATATATCTCAAAAATTCTATTGCATTGTCTATGCTGTTTGAATTTACCACAAATCCCATGATAGGCTCCATTCCGACGTAGTAATAATATTCGTCAATTTTAGGAGCGCCTGTAATATAAATTCCCACGGGGACAAGCTCCTCTGATTCCCCGACAGGGGCATAGAACAGGTCATCCTTAAATTTTTCAAGCAAATCCTCCGGAAGTATTTCGGTCACATTGCTGAAACATTCCGACTTTGCAAAGTAAGAGACAGTGTCCGCATCCCCTACAATGACATCCAGCTCCTTTGAGGAGATAACAGCCATAACCTTTTCAAGTCCTATATATGAGTCATAGTCGGCACCGTCCGGAGAATAGTTAAGCGTGGCATCAATATAACATTCAGCCTTTTTAGTATCAATATTCATATATTCAGCAAAGCTGTCTGCAAGCTCCGTGTTTGAGGAATCCCCTGTGTCATTAAAGAAATATGCGGCAAATGCCGTATCCCTTGGGGCTGTAATCATGGTATATGCCAAATATATTATAAATATGGCGGCAGCTATTATTGCGAGAGTCATTTTAAGGTAATATTCCTTAAAATAAGCCCATTTCTCATTTAACGGAGCACCCTTAAGCTTGGCGTTCTGCTCACGTATTTCGTCGTACATGGAATTGTTGTTATCACGGTTTTTGTTGTAGACATCCATATCTAACACCCACCTTTCAGATATTTTTAATGTAAGCATATCTAACATAATAAATGTAAAGGTATAAGTATGTCAATCAACATAGTATTAATTTTTTCTAAACCTTGAATAATTGATTGATTTGTTTTAGTATATAAGATATATTTATAGGAAATAGACTGACAAGGAAGGTATTGCATATGAATGAAAGTTACAAAGAACTATTGGTAAAAAAGGAGAAAGGAGCAAAGGATAACATACTCAGGGTACTTAGCCTTGTACCTACGATTTTGTTGGTGTTATTGACACTGCTTACCGGAAATATGGTTGTATTTATTCTTGTTATTGCCTTTGGAGTACTTGATTATTTTGTATTCCAGTGGACGGATATAGAATATGAGTATCTGTATCTGGATAAGGAGATTACAGTGGACAAGATTATGGCAAAGACCAGGAGAAAAAGGGCGGCAGTAATTGATGTAAATAAAGTTGAAATAATGGCACCTGTAAAGTCATACCAGCTTGACAACTACAGAAACCGACAGTGCAAGGTGACGGATTTTAGTGCAGGCATTGACTTACCGGAGCAGAAGCTGTACTGGGTATATTATGAGGGAAACCAGAAATATATTATGAACCTTACGGAGGAATTTGCTTCAACAATAAGGACAATTGCCCCTAGGAAGGTATTTTTGGACTAAGATTTTACATGCTTGACAAGAGACGGTTGCTTTAGTAAGATGTAACTATTCAGAGCGGATTGAAAACGTGGCTCTGAACAGTCACTAAATATTTTAGTTTATACAAATACAGGAGGAAGAAAAATGGGCCAGATAATCGGTGAGGGAATTACATTTGATGATGTGCTTTTAGTACCAAGCTATTCGCAGGTAATTCCAAATCAGGTTGATTTAACCACATGGTTAACAAAGAAAATTAAGCTCAACATTCCCATGATGAGTGCGGGAATGGATACGGTTACGGAACACAGAATGGCTATTGCGATGGCTAGACAAGGCGGTATCGGTATTATTCACAAGAATATGTCTATTGAAGCACAGGCAGAGGAAGTAGACAAGGTTAAGCGTTCTGAAAACGGTGTTATCACTGATCCTTTTTCACTTACTCCGGAACATACACTAGGCGATGCAGATGCACTTATGGCAAAGTTTAGGATTTCGGGCGTTCCAATCACAGAGGGTAAGAAGCTCGTGGGAATTATCACAAACCGCGATTTAAAATTCGAGACAGATTATTCCAAGAAAATCAAAGAATCAATGACTTCTGAGGGATTAGTCACTGCAAAGGAAGGAATCACACTTGAAGAAGCTAAAAAGATTCTTGCAGAGGCGAGAAAAGAGAAGCTTCCTATAGTTGATGACAATTACAATTTAAAAGGACTTATCACAATCAAGGACATAGAGAAGACTATTAAATATCCTCTTGCCGCAAAGGACGAGCAGGGAAGGCTTCTCTGCGGTGCAGGTGTCGGTATTACAGCCAATGTACTTGACAGGGTTGCAGCCCTTGTTGAGGCTAAGGTTGATGTTATCGTGCTTGACAGCGCCCATGGTCATTCGGAGAATGTGCTTAAGTGTCTCAGGATGATTAAGGAGGCATACCCTGATTTACAGGTTATAGCTGGTAACGTTGCTACAGGCGAGGGAACAAGAGCGCTTATTGAGGCAGGAGCTGATGCTGTCAAAGTTGGTATAGGTCCCGGTTCTATATGTACGACACGAATTGTTGCAGGTATTGGCGTACCTCAGATTACGGCTATTATGGATTCGTATGCGGTAGCTAAAGAGTATGGTATTCCTATTATTGCCGATGGCGGTATTAAGTACTCAGGCGATATGACTAAGGCAATCGCAGCAGGCGGAAATGTCTGCATGATGGGAAGCATATTTGCAGGATGTGAGGAAAGTCCGGGAACCTTTGAGCTTTTCCAGGGAAGAAAGTACAAGGTTTACAGAGGAATGGGCTCTATAGCCGCTATGGAGAACGGAAGCAAAGACCGTTACTTCCAGTCAGATGCGAAAAAGCTTGTTCCGGAAGGCGTTGAAGGACGAGTTGCTTACAAAGGAAATGTTGAAGATACGGTATTCCAGCTTATGGGCGGTATACGTTCAGGTATGGGCTACTGCGGTACCCGTACAATAGAGGAGCTTAAGACAAACGGAAGATTTGTTAAGATTTCTGCCGCAGCTTTGAGGGAAAGTCATCCGCATGATATCCATATCACTAAAGAGGCTCCAAACTACAGCGTTGAAGAATAATAATGGAAAGTTGATAAATATAGCAACTAATCAAGACGAGCAGGTTATTCCTGCTCGTTTTGAAATTGTATTTCAGCCGCCTTGCGTGCTTCTTCTATTTGAGCCTGTTTCTTGGCTTCGTCCTCCGCTGCCTCCCTTAGAAGTCTTTCATAAATAGCATTAGCCTCGTCTATTACCGATTGTTGTTCCTCGGAAATAGAAATATTGTTGGAAAGCAGGGAATCCACACTGTTTTGGTTGCTTGAGGCGCTCATTATGGCATCCAGGGCAGCCTGGGTAGCGTCGTCAACAGGCTTTTGTCCATAAAGCCCAGAGTATGAGCCGGTGGTGGCATTATAAGCGTCGTCATCTTGAAGTTCCAGCTCAAGGGCTGCCTTTTCCTCAGCCTCAATGCGCATTGCTTCATCTTCCTCCTCCTTGGAAGGCCAGATTCTGATAAACTCCGGATTATATATAACCAACCACCATTTTATTACGTGTGGATAGTATTTTTTTAAAAAATAAGATGTAGCGGGATCCATGTATAAACCCTCCCTAATAAATTAAAAACATTACATAAAATCTATCAAATGAATATGTTTACTGATAAAACTATAATAGTAGCATACCACATCTTTTATTATATCGGAATAAAAATAGGAAAAATTAATAAAAAATGTAATAAATGTATAAACTAAATTGACAAATTTAAAAATAGTGTTATAGTGACTATAGAACAGGTAAAACAAAAGGAGGGTAATTATGAATTTTCAAAAGTTTACTCAGAAATCAATTGAAGCAGTTAATAGCTGCGAGAAGCTTGCCATGGAATATGGAAATCAGGAGTTGGAACAGGAGCATTTGCTCTATGGGCTTTTGACTGTTGAGGACAGCCTGATACTTAAGCTTATAGAGAAAATGGAGATTAATAAGGATTACTTTTTAGACAGGGTTAAGAAAGGACTTGAGAAAAGGGTTAAGGTTCAGGGCGGTCAGCCATATGTAGGACAATATTTAAACAAGGTGCTTATAACCGCAGAGGATGAGGCTAAGCGCATGGGAGATGAATATGTTTCCGTAGAGCATCTTTTCCTTGCAATGATTCAAAATCCCAATAAAGAGGTAAAGGAAATCTTTAGGGAGTATGGAATTACACGTGAGCGTTTTTTGAAAGCACTTTCCGAGGTAAGGGGAAACCAGAGGGTGACGAGTGATAACCCGGAGGCCACTTATGATACCCTTGAAAAATATGGTCAGGATTTGGTGGAGAAAGCCAGAAACCAGAAGCTTGACCCTGTAATCGGACGTGATAATGAGATTAGAAACATCATAAGGATATTATCAAGAAAGACAAAGAACAATCCGGTTCTTATAGGTGAGCCTGGTGTCGGTAAAACGGCAGTAGTGGAGGGGCTTGCACAGCGTATAGTCAGGGGTGATGTCCCGCAGGGGCTTAAGGACAAGAAAATATTCTCACTTGACATGGGCGCACTCGTTGCCGGTGCAAAGTACAGGGGTGAATTTGAGGAGCGTTTAAAGGCAGTCCTTGAGGATGTTAAAAATAGTGACGGACAGATAATCCTATTTATAGATGAGCTTCATACAATCGTAGGCGCTGGCAAGACCGAGGGCGCTATGGATGCAGGCAATATGCTTAAGCCAATGCTTGCGAGGGGTGAGCTTCACTGTATAGGTGCCACGACACTTGACGAGTACAGGCAGTATATTGAAAAGGACGCTGCTCTTGAACGGCGTTTCCAGCCTGTGACAGTTGCAGAGCCGACAGTTGAGGACACTATAAGTATTCTAAGGGGATTAAAGGAGCGTTATGAGGTATTCCACGGTGTTAAAATTATGGATAATGCCTTGGTTAGTGCGGCAGTTTTATCCCATAGGTATATAACTGACAGGTTTCTTCCTGATAAGGCAATCGACCTTGTGGACGAGGCTTGCGCAATGATTAAGACAGAGCTTGATTCAATGCCGGCAGAGCTTGACGAGCTTCAGCGTAAAATCATGCAGATGGAGATAGAAGTTGTAGCCCTTAAGAAAGAGGAGGACCATTTAAGTCAGGAAAGGCTTGAAACATTGCAGGCAGAGTTGGCCCAGCACAAGGAGCAGTTTAACACGAGAAAGGCTGAGTGGGATAATGAGAAAGCCTGTGTTGAAAGGCTATCCAAGATAAGGGAAGATATAGAGGGTTTGAATAACCAAATTCAGATAGCACAGCGTGAGGGTAATTTTGAAAAGGCATCTGAGCTAAGCTATGGCAGACTTCCGGAGTTAAAAAAACAGCTTGAAATTGAGGAGCAGAATATAAGCGAGAGGGATATGTCGCTTGTACATGAGAGTGTTTCCGAGGATGAAATAGCAAAGATTATTTCACGTTGGACAGGAATACCTGTATCTAAGCTTAATGAAAGCGAGAGGAATAAGACGCTTCACCTTGATGAGCAGCTTCATAAGAGGGTTATCGGGCAGGATGAGGGTGTCACAAAGGTGACAGAAGCAATAATCCGTTCAAAGGCTGGAATTAAAGACCCTGATAAGCCAATCGGTTCATTCCTGTTCCTTGGACCTACAGGAGTAGGTAAGACAGAGCTTGCAAAGGCTCTTGCCGAGTCGCTTTTTGATGATGAGGCGAACATGGTACGTATCGACATGAGCGAATATATGGAGAAACATTCAGTGTCAAGGCTTATAGGAGCGCCTCCCGGATATGTGGGATATGACGAGGGCGGTCAGCTTACGGAGGCTGTGCGCAGAAAGCCTTACAGCGTAGTGCTTTTCGACGAGGTGGAAAAGGCGCACCCGGATGTGTTTAATATTTTGTTACAGGTACTTGATGACGGACGTATCACTGATTCACAGGGAAGGACTGTGGACTTTAAGAATACAATATTAATCATGACTTCCAATATAGGGGCGCAATACCTGTTGGATGGCATTGATGAGAATGGTGAGATTTCTGAGAAAGCCGAAAATCTTGTAATGGGTGAGCTAAGGGCGCATTTCAGACCGGAATTTTTAAACAGGCTTGATGAGACTATTATGTTTAAGCCTCTCACCAAGGATAATATAGGTGGAATTATCAAGCTTATTCTTGCAGATATAAATAAGCGTCTCGCAGACAAGGAAATTTCAATAGAAATTGCAGACAGGGCAGAACACTATATCGTTGAAAACGGATATGACCCTGTATATGGCGCAAGACCGTTAAAGAGATATATACAGAAATATGTTGAAACTCTTGCGGCTAAGCTGATATTAGCTGACAATGTAAAAGTGGGAGACACAATCCTTATAGATTTAAGTGACAGCAAAGACGAGCTTATAGCTGTTATAAAGTAAAGAGAAAGGTGCAGTCATCAGGCTGCACCTTTTTATGTCAAGTTCTAACAATTCCATGCTCCAATAAAAATTCTTTCCATACAGGATAGTATTGAGCCTTTATATGCACCTGATCCCATGTGTATTCAGGGACTAAAGCACCGTCCTCGCAAAGTGTGCTTTCGTTTATGTCTATGTAGAAAATATCATGTTTATTTTCCAAAAGTGATAAGTAATAATTCCTAAGTGAAATGTTTTCGTTTGTGATAGTCTGGCTTTCGGACGAGCTTTTATCCGTCACAAGCAGGCTTCCCTCAACAAAAACTATGCATCCAGGCTGTAAAAGGCGTATATCATTTACGGTGTTTGCATATTTCTCAAAAAACCTCTCGGCACTGGCGCTTCCACACTCATTAATTCCAAACATGATATAAATTTTATTGAAATGTTTTTCAGTGAGAACATCACGGATTGAAGTTTTCTTCCCCTCGTAAGTAATCTTTGGACGTTCATAGTCAAAAATCGTAAGGGAGGTCTCGCAAAGAAAAGTGGCATTTTCAATATCGGCATATTTACTTATTCCAACGGTGCGTGAATCCCCGATAAAGCAGGCATCATCAAAGTAATCTTCACTCACAGGTGTAAAATCATAAAGCTTTACTTCTTCATTTTGCTGTTCACTGTTTGATAATGTGGCTATTGCTAAATCATCTTGAAAGATATCAACATCAGAACCCTCTGCAATGGCTATAAGGTTGTCGGAGCTTACCGGAATATCAGGGGATAGGCTTAAACTTTCAGCTTCATATGAGGCATTCTGCCCCTTAAAGTCACCCTCAAAAACCCTGTCATGAAGTCCCACCATTGCTGTCGCAAGAGGTGGCGATGATGGCGAATAAATGCGGTCATTGCCGTAATAAACGCTGTTCCAGCGTATTCCTATAATAGTGGCAATTACTGATGACAATATTATAAGAAAAAGCAATATATAGCTTTTTTTCTCTTTCATATAAATCAGCCTTTCTTATCTAAAAATAACGTTAAAATAAACGGTTAAAATCTGAAATACAAAAATGGATTATTTGCTCCTATAGAGAGATAATAAATACAGTACCAGAAAATAATAAACAGTATGGCAACTCCCACATAGCTGTCACGGATTTTGTTAAAAAGCTTTATGGGATAAGGCGTTGCAAAAATAATACTTCCAATTATAAGCAGTGCATAATCCTTTAAAAGACCAGTGAAAACGGAAAAGTCAAGGCTTGTAAACCATGCAAAATTAAACATATGCATTAAATATGTTCCAAGCTCGCCAAAGTCGCTGATTGCAAAAATAGTCCAGCTTACCAGTATGTATAGAATAACATAAGCATGGGAAATAATTTTTGAAAAAATATTCTCCCCATTAAGCCACTTTAAAGTGATGTTCTTTTCGATTATAAGCAGTACAAATATTAAAAGTCCCCAAAGAATAAAATTCCATGCGGCACCATGCCAAAATCCTACAAGAAACCATACCACAAAAAGGTTAAATACCATGCGCAGCCTGCCTTTTCTATTTCCGCCAAGCGGAATATACACATATTCCCTAAACCATGCGCCGAGGGTAATATGCCATTTCCTCCAAAATTCGGTGACGCTCCGTGACATATATGGGTAGTTAAAGTTTTCGGGCATTTTAAATCCAAGCATTTCCCCAAGACCTATTGCCATTATGGAATATCCCCAAAAGTCAAAGAAAAGCTGCATTGAATATCCCAAGGCACCAAGCCATGCAATAGGGGTCGAAAGACTTTCAAAGCCTATTGTGCATACCTCGTTCCATAACGTGCCAATGCGGTTTGCGATTATTACCTTGTAGCCAAGTCCGATGATAAAGGTCTTTAATCCGCTGTCAAATCCGTTTATTGAGATTGTACGCTCCCTAAGAGACTCCCGAATATCGGAGTAAACCACAATCGGACCGGCGATAAGCTGTGGAAACATACAAAGGTATGCACCGAGACTTATATATGATTTGTCAGCCTCTATCCTGCCTCTGTATACATCAATTATGTATGACATAATCTGGAATGTATAAAAGCTTATTCCAAGGGGCAGTGTAAGGTTTAGTGTATTTAAGTAAAAATCTGAACTAAAAAGCTTCAGCAGGGAATTAATATTTTCAATAAAGAAGTCAGTGTATTTGAATATAAGCAGAAGCCCAAAGTTATATATGACCGAAATAATGAGCAGGAGCTTACGCACAGGGGGTTTTTCACTATAGTGGCAGAGACCTCGTCCTACAAAGTAGTTTACGGTGATAGAGCAGATAATCAGGAACAGATAATATGGTTCCCCAAAGCTGTAAAATACCAGGCTTCCAACAAAGAGAAGCACATTTCGGTATTTGGCAGGAAATATATAATATAATGCCATAAAAACAGGCAAAAATACAAAAATAAACGAAAGACTGCTAAAAACCATAATATCCCCCTATAAGTTTTATGTAACTGTACGACATATTATAACAAAAATATTTTTATAATTCCATAGATTATTGATATAAAAGAATATTTTTGTTACACTGAATTTGTATAAATATATATTTGAAAGGCAACGTTCATGAAATCAAAATATATGGGTATAAATAAACTTCTGGCTGTTGTAATTATAGCTGTAGCTATAACGTCAGGATGTGGAAACCATGATGATATAAAAAATACAAAGATAGTACTCACGACAGGCTTTGAAAAGGATGAAGTGTTTAGGATAGACGAGGCTTCTTGCAAGCTTCCTGAGATAATGGTATACCTTACAAATACGAAAAACCAATATGAGGACTGCTTTGGAAGCGAAATATGGCAGGTAAGCAACGACGGCGAGACGATAACTGAGAATATAAAGGAAACAGTTCTGGCAAGGGTGGCACGTATAAAATCCCTTAACCTTATGGCAGAACAATATGAAATTGAGTTGGACGATGAAGAACATGAAAAGGCAGACAAGGCGGGGGAGATATATTACGATTCATTGAATGATACGGAGAAAAACCTGTTAGGCGTGACAAGGGATGACATAGTTTCGATGTATGAGGAATATGCCCTTGCCGGAAAGGTATATGAATTTCTCATAGCCGATATAAATCCGGAGATAAGCGATGATGAAGCAAGGACAATAACAGTCCAGCATATTTTAATAAAGACATATACTACAAACGAGGACGGGGAGAATGTCCCATATTCGGAAAATGCAAAGAAGGAAGCAAGGGAAAGGGCAGAGGAGGCTCTTGAAAAGGCAAAAAACGGTGAAGATTTTTCGTCACTCATAGCCCAATACAGCGAGGATGAAAATGCCTCATATTCTTTTGGAAAAGGAAGTATGGATGAGGTGTTTGAAGAAGCCTCATTTAATCTGGGAACGGATGAAATAAGTGATATAGTTGAGTCGGAGTATGGCTACCACATCATTAAATGTATCAGCACCTTTAACCGGGATGAGACAGACCGCAACAAAATAAAAATAGTGGAGCAGCGTAGGAAAGAGGTATTTAACGACGAGTATTCCAAGTTTGTCGAGAGCCTCACAAAAAATATTAATCAGGAGCTATGGGACAGTGTGGACTTTATTGTTGATGAAAATGTTCAGACCAGCAGCTTCTTCCAGGTGTACAAGGATGTATTTATGAAATAAAAATAAAGAAAAAATGTATAAAAGATTAATTATTAGCACTCAGACAAAATGAGTGCTAATTTTCTATTGACTTTTGGATTTAAGGGTATTAAACTATCTTTCATATGGGACATAAATCCTCACTATAAAATCAAAAACAAATAATTTAGGATAAGAAAGGAATGTGATTTTTATGGCAGAAAAGCACGGAAGTTTGTCTATCAACAGTGATAATATTTTCCCTATTATTAAAAAGTGGTTATATTCAGACCACGACATTTTCTATAGGGAGCTTATCTCTAACGGTTGCGATGCAATCACTAAATTAAATAAACTAGAAATGATGGGAGAGTATGAATATCCCGCAGGTGTTAAAAAAGATATCCATATAGTAGTAAATCCCGAAGACAAGACAATTAAGATTATAGATACAGGTCTTGGTATGACTGCTGATGAGGTTGAGGAGTATATCAACCAGATAGCATTTTCAGGTGCCACAGACTTTATTGAAAAGTATAAGGACAAGACGAATGATGACCAGATTATCGGTCATTTCGGACTTGGATTTTATTCAGCCTTCATGGTGGCTGACGAGGTTCATATTGATACTCTTTCTTATAAGAAGGATGCAATACCTGTTCATTGGGAGTGTGACGGCGGTACAGAGTTTTCAATGACTGACGGTGACAGGACTGCGGTAGGTACGGAGATTACGCTTTTCCTTAATGAGGACTGCTTGGAGTTTTGTAACGAGTATAAGGCTAGGGAGGTTATTAAGAAGTACTGCTCATTCATGCCTTATGAGATTTACCTTGAGAAGGCTAATGCCCCTGAGGAGACGGAGACAATTAATCCCGAGGACAAGAAGGATGATGATGTAGTAATAGAGTCCTTTGAGGAGGAAAAAGAAATCCCGGGTAAGGATGGCGAAGAACCTACAAAGGAAAAGGTTCCAAAGCTCAAGATTAAAAAGCGTCCGGTTCCATTAAACGATATACATCCCCTTTGGACAAAAAATCCTAATGAATGTACAAGGGAAGAATATATTGACTTCTACCGCAAGGTATTTAATGATTATAAGGAGCCTTTAT
>CAYTGS010000061.1:0-11057 GCA_964437435.1 uncultured Roseburia sp. | reverse complement strand
TATATAGAAGACAGTAAATTCTCTACTTCCTCTCTTGTCGCAAGCTCATTTGAAAATGCAGAGGCGCTTCCGGTACAGACTCCCATTTTAAATGCATGAAAATAATCATTTCTTTCAAAATACCCTGCCAAAAATCCTGCAACCATTGAGTCTCCAGCTCCGACGGAATTTATTACTTTTCCCTTTGGGGCATCCATTTTGTATACATCTCCCATTTCCGTCACAAGGACTGCGCCTTCCCCTGCCATTGAAACAAGCACGTTTAAAGCCCCCATTTCCTGTAATTTTTTGGCGTATGTGATTACTTCATCTTTATTATCAAGCTTAACACCAAAAATTTCTCCAAGTTCATGATTATTGGGCTTTATTAAAAATGGATGGTATTTTAAAACATTTACAAGCAAATCCTTTGTCGCATCCACAACTATTTTCAACTTTTTAGTTTGCAAATACTTCATTATATCCATATATATAGAATTTGGCATGACGCTTGGTATACTTCCTGCAAGTACTAGAATATCTCCGTCCTTTAGCATATCAAACTTTTCATAAAGCTGACATATATCCTTATCGCTTATTGCAGGTCCCTGTCCATTAATCTCGGTTTCGTTATTTGATATTTCAGCATTTGAATAAAGCTTTACGTTTATGCGTGTCATTCCCTGGCTTACCCTGATAAAATCTGACTTGACCCTTCTTTCGTCCAAAAGGCGCTCCAACTCGTCTCCCGTAAAGCCTGCGCTAAATCCAAGTGCCCTGCTTTCTATTCCAAGATTGCCAAGCACCATAGACACATTGATTCCTTTTCCACCAGGATATATTGTCTCACTCGCAGTTCGGTTCACAATGCCTATCTTAAAATTTTCCACTGTTGCAATATAATCCAGGGACGGATTAAATGTTACTGTGTAAATCATAATTATCACTCCTAACTTCCTCAACCATATACACCCTCGCATCAAAATCCTGATAAATCGCTGTATTTGTTCCAAAGCCTGTACCGGCATAGGTTTGGGAAAGTCTTACTCCCGCCTTGTTTAGCACCTGTCCCATAATTGTGTAGTCCTCAACCTCTCCGTCAAGCCGTACAAATTTTGATACCACGTTATGAACAAGCGAATCCTGCTTAATGTGTATTGGTGCCATTGTGTTCACCAAATCCCCCATCCTGTGGATGTCATATTTTAGTGTTCTATTATAAAAATGATACTGTACATCCTCCTTCAATTCAACAGCCTTAAAGCTGTGGTGTGAAAAGTTAGGTGTCACAAGTCCCTGCATGGTTATTCCAACTGCCTTTGACCTGTCATCTGACAGTATTTCCCATTTAACTATGTCCGTGTCATATTCTGACTTTGGAAAATTCTCATCATTTAACCTGTAAAACTTTCCAAACTGTAACACATTTCTCCATTTTTTGTATAACGCAACCTGACTTTTTATCTCACTAAGTTCATTTTTTCCCATGTCACATATATTGCACTCATATCCTAAAATTCCTGCGCAAGCTATGGCAAAACGGCTCTCCAATGGCGTAACTCTGAGCGTCTGGTGGTTAGGACATCCTGACACATGCGCCCCTATTACTGACTGCGGGTAGCCATAGCTATAACCGTTTTGGATATACGCACGGCTTAGTGCGTCAGTATTGTCGCTTGCCCACACCTGTGGCATAAAGCAAAGCATACCAAGGTCAAACCTATTTCCTCCGGAAGCACATGCTTCAAATAAAATATCAGGAAATTTCGTCATAATCTCGTTAAGCACCCTGTAAAGCCCTAAAATATAGCGGTGATTAAATTCTCCCTCACGCTCATTTGGCAAGCTCTGACTGTACATATCCGACATATGCCTGTTCATGTCCCATTTAACATATGAAACCTTTCCCCTTGTGAAAACGTCCGACATACTTTCAATAATATAATCCTGAACCTCATTATTAGTTAAATCTAATATCATCTGATTTCTTCCAAGGGAATGTGCCCTTCCCGGTATTTTGACCGCCCACTCAGGATGTTTTTTATAAAGCTCTGAATCCTCGCTTACCATCTCCGGCTCAACCCATATACCAAATTTCATTCCAAGCGCTTTGATTTTGTCAGACAATCCACCTAGTCCGTTCGGAAGCTTTTCCTTATTGTCATACCAATCGCCAAGTGAATTTTTATCGCTGTTTCTCTTTCCAAACCAACCATCGTCAAGGACAAAAAGCTCTATGCCTAAATCAACCGCCTCTTTTGCCAAATGAAGCAATTTTTTCTCGTTAATATCAAAATACATGGCTTCCCATGAATTGATAAGAACAGGACGTACCTTTTTCTGCCATTTTCCCCTTACAATATGCTCTCTCACAAACATATGCATATTTTTACTTATTCTACGGTAACCCAAATTGCTGTAGGTAATCACTGCCTCCGGAGAACAAAATTCTTCATTTGTTTCAAGCATCCATTCAAAGGTATCAGGGTTAATCCCTGTAATAAATCTCATTTTCCCATGCCCATAAGCTTCAACACATTCCCTATGGTTGCCTGAATATATAAGGTTCGAGGCAAAGCACTCACCGCTCTCCTCATTTACATTAGTTTCTCCAAACATTATAAAGGGATTTGCCTTGTTTGAAGAAAAACCCGTGGCTGAATCACTTACAAACTTTCCATGTTGCAATAATGTGTCCGTCTTTCCCATCTCCCTAGCCCAATCGCCATGAAATGATGAGATTTTTATATTAGGAATATCAACATCAAGCTGTACACTCATAAGACGGTTAATCCTAAGAGGTTCACATCCATTATTAATAAGCCGTGAAAATCTCGTAATACAGTTGCAGTTTTCAAATACACTATATACAAGCTCTAACATTACCTCGCTGTTTTTGTCCTGCATCTCAATCACTAATGACTTAACATCTCCATATGCCCCCGGTAATAAATCAGGCACCTCCTTTTCGTCCTCTATTCGGTAGCCCGTGTATCTAAAGTCGCTTGTCCTACTGCCGTCACCATGCACAAGCTCCACAAATGGTTCACCCATACCGCCCTTACCCCTTGATGACATTTCAAGGCATACATCATCAAGACTTATATTTGGCAGCTTTTCATCAGCGACAATACTACAGCCGTTTTGATTTATACACTTTTGTGAGATTGCCAAAACAGTATTTTCAACCATTTGGAGGCTTACCTCATCGCCGCAAAGTCCAAGCCTTGCGCCATAATATAAATGAATGGGATTTCCACACTCATCAATTGTAAAAACATAGCTTGTCTCCAAGGTTTCCAAGACAAACACTTCTAAATCCTTTATTTTCTCTATTCTAACCATATCTGCCTCCATATACCAAAGAACGCCCTTTACAGAGCGTTCTTTATCTCCTCCAACTTCTTATCAGTCAGAATATAATGTCTTGCAAATACAAACAGCGCAATCAAAAGCCCAATTATAGGCGCAATCGTCATTGTCATTCTAAGTACTGCAACGTTTTGCCCTGACGATGCCACCGCTACAGTCTCCGACGTGTCCTGATTGATATGGCTAAAGGTAAGGCAGATTGTTGCTATCATTGCCGCAACACCGCTTGCAAGTTTTACTACAAAGGTCTGCATAGAGAATATTACGCTCTCATCCCTGTGGTGGTTTTTCCACTCGCCGTAGTCAACGGTGTTTGCAAGGAATACCGTTGTAAGCACCGTGAGCATACCAAAGGCCGCAAACACGAAAAATCCCGGAATGAAAAGCAGATATACGCTTGTAACATTACAAAACATCATTATAAGCAAAATTCCATAACCTGCTATCGCCATTGCAAAGCTCACATAAAATACCTTTATTGAGCTTAAAAATTTTCTGAGGAGCGGATAGAAAATCATCATTGAAATAATCTGTATTCCACCGCCAAACGTATTAAACAATACATAATTTGCATTCCAGTTCTCCCCGCCAATGTCATACTTAAAGAAATAAATAAGAAGATTTGACGTGATATAAAGCGAGCAGTTTATGAGCACAATACTTATAACAACTGTCATTGCCTGGTCATTTTTAATTAAGGATTTAAACATCTGTCCCACAGACACCGTTTCCATGTCAACCGTTGATTTTTCCTTAATGCAAGCGCAGGCAACCGATATAATCACAACGAAAAGCACTGCAATAATAAGTGCAAACAGCTTAAAGCCTTTCCTCTCATCACCATTTCCAAGTGCCGGCACACAAATCATTGTGATAATCGTAATAATTGCAGAACCAACGCCAGCGCAACTCCTTGCAAGAGTGGAAAGACCTTCCCTCTCCTTTCCACCCTCGGTAAAAGCCGGAATCATTGACCAAAATGGAATATCCATCATTGTATAGGTAACACCCCATAAAATATAGGTAATTGCCGCATACGCAACCAATCCGCTTCCGTTAAGTGTAGGCGGTGCAGCAAACATAAGGTACAAAATCACCGCATTGAGAATAGTTCCTATTAAAAGCCATGGGCGGAATTTTCCCCATTTTGTACGGGTTTTAGCCACAATCACACCCATAATCGGGTCATTAAATGCGTCAAAAATACGTGCCGCCATAAGTATTGTACCCATGGCAATTGCACTAACACCCAAAATATCCTGATAATAATATAAAATATAGCTTGCAGAAAGCATATATACCATATCTTTACCAACCGCACCTAGTCCGTATGAAGCCTTTTCCTTTAATGTCAGTCCCCTGTTCATATAAATAATCCTCCATTCTGTTGAATTTTCACACTGGTCTCTCTACATCACGTTTACCGTTTTTTAAATCAAATGCCGCCTCAACTACATGATAGGCTCCGTTATAAACTCCGCTTTTCTTATTTTTTACAATGCTTTTACACATATTTCCTATAAAATTCTCATCCCGAAGAAACATATCAAGCATTTGGATTGTATGTGGAATATCCCTACATTCAAGTGTTCCGTCGCCAATCTCTGCGGAATGTACCGCACCCCACTGCTCATGACCACCTACCCTCTTTATAAATAATTTAGGTATAGGATAAAATGAAAGCTCACTCGGCTTTGTCACAAGCACATCAGCACTCCTCATAAGAAGATTAGTACAATAAACCGCCTGGAAAATGTTTTCATGGTAAAAGCCGTGTATTCCTGTAACTTCACCGTCTATTGCATCCTTGGCAAACTTTTCCGTCTCCTCCCAGTTATCCATATGCTCAGTCATAAATTCCTTAATAATCGGCATTTGTGCTAACAGCTCATCCCAAACATTTCTATAATCGCCCACATTCACGTAAATAACCGCCTTTCCGGCTTTCACATATGGAATTAGGTATCTGATAACTGCAGCAAATATATCTCGCTGTGCACCTGCACCGCCTATTGTAAGCAAAAACCTCATTGCACGTCCTGCCATTCTGCGTCCAAGTCGCTTGTCGCAGTCATATTCAATATTGCTCACAAGCTCATGGTCAACGTAATGTCCGGTATATAAAAGTGCGTCATCAGGCATTGCCTTTACAACCTGTTTCTTCATCATGCCATTTCCGATACGGTAGCCCTGATACGCATAGTGTGTCTGTATCGTATGTAAACTTCCCTCTGCATAGTGGAGCGCCATTGGCCAATTGTCCGGTATGGCATTTACTACATATTCCATTCCGGCATGGACTGCCGCCTGTGCCGGCCATACATGGGTAGCTATAACAGGAATATCTTTTGGAATTTTGCTGTATACAGGTGCCATAAGCTCTGCATTTTTCTGATCAACCGCATTGTATGAAAGCTGTCTGAAGCCCTCATAATTCATGGGCTCCCAAACAAACCTGTTAAAAAGCCTACTCTTTTGGGATATACGTGATCCCAGTGAATAAAGGTCATTTTGGGCGCTTATTACCTTGGTACATGTTGTATCCTTATATGAATTTAAGTCCATCCAATATGGCGTATATCCCATTGAATGGGCGGCTGATGCTATCGCCATTGATATTCGGTAATGACCAAAGCCCATCCTTATGTTTCCAACAATCACGCCCTTTTCAGTGTCAAACTCCGGACTGCCTGTTACTTCTTCAAGCGTCTTTCCAACAAGGATGTTTTTAACTCCCAAGGTGTCGCCTATATACTTATTATCACGTATTGCGACACGGTAATTTACCTTTGAGTCGTCCCCATATTTCCTTATATTTTTTTGTTTTGTACGGTTTGCCTTATTAACAACCTTTTTGCTCATCTCGTTTCCAAAAATTTTCTCTGTCCTATCCATATTGTTCCCCCTGACTTATCAAATTTAATTATTGGCTTTAATGCCGTTTATAATAATATCTATCATTTCATTCATAGCATCCTCATATGCTATGCCATTTTCAACTAAAACCGTGTTTCCCATAAACTCCGCCAAAGTACTCTCAACCATTGACTTGATAACAGGAATTTGAACCCGCCTTATTATTCCCTCATCCATAGCACGCTCCAAAAGCTCAATCGTGGCATCCCAATCCGTTGAAAGATATGTGGAAACCTTGCTGTATATTGACGGGAACTTATCCTTTAACACATAAAGATTACTAAGTCCCTTATTGCGGTATTTTTCAGGCATTACAGACATTATTTCCCTAATCTTTGTGAGTGTATCCATACTCTCATCATTTAGTATTTCCCGCTCACACCTCTTAATATCTGAAAAGCACGTATCTACCACGTCAAGAAACATTTCCTCCTTTGTGTCATAAATTGAATAAAGTGTTTTCTTGCTCATTCCGAGTTCTTTTGCAATGTCATCCATTGTAAACTTTAATCCTTTTAGCGAAAACATCTCTATTGCTGCATTTACTATTCGTTCCTTCATCTCAGGTATGTTTTTTGGCATATTTTAATCCCACCTTTCTTATGATGTATTTTTATTACTTCAAAAACACTCAGAAACTCCGAAACTTATTTTAGTTTTCTAGTTTCCTCTATTTTAACATCTTAAATTTTATTTTAAAAGAGGTGTAATACACAAAAAAAATACGTTCTTTTAGTCATTATCAACAAAAGAACGTACTTTTTAGCCTATATTTTATACTATTCTACGCACACAAAGTATTTCCCTGTAAAGTGCGTTGCTTATCTTAATTCCCGTCTTGGCAGAGCTTGCGTGTACAATCTGACCGTTTCCGATATACATAGCCACGTGTCCAGGATAGCATATGATATCACCAGGCTGGGCATCTGCATAACTTACTTCAACCCCTGCGCTTCTTTGAGCTGTGGAAGTTCTAGGAATACTATATCCGAACGCCTGATAAACAAGCATTGTAAATCCTGAACAGTCTGTTCCATTGGTAAGGCTTAGACCTCCTGCCACATATGGATAGCCCACAAAGCCACAGGCATAAATAGCTATCTCCTTACCTTTTGCAGAGCCGTTCGCCGCCATTATAGCCTGAGTATTGACAGCCGTTGTAGCTGTGGTGGTTGTCGTTGTAGTAGTGGTTGTCGTATCTGTCGTTGTTGATGAAGAAGCTGTATCCGAGGATGTGGTGTTTGAGGAATTCGTGCCGGATTTTGCTTCCTCCTCGGCTTTCTTTTGGGCTTCCTCCTCAGCTTTCTTCTTGGCTTCCTCCTCGGCTTTTTTCTTTGCTTCCTCCTCGGCTTTTTTCCTTGCCGCTTCCTCAGCCGCCTCGATTGACTTAATCTCATTATTCCTCTGTTTAATTTGAGATTTATAAATCTCTGCCTGTTGCTTAGCCTTGCTAATCTGGAGGGCATAATCGGCGCTTATGGACTCAAGCTCAGCCCTTGCCTGCTCAACACTATCCATTTCCTCCTGAAGACCCTCCTGTGCCGCTTCAAGTTCAGACTCCTCTATCTCAAGGTTTTCCTTAAGCTCCTCAACATTCTGACGTGCTATCTGATAATTGTTCAAAAGCTTCCGGTCATACTCATGTATTTTTTCAACATAGTCTGCCTTGTTCATCATTTCCTGCATTGTTGATGAACTAAAAAATATGTCAAGGTAGGTTGTGTCTCCGCTTTCATACATAGCCTTAATCCTTGCCTTCATAGCCACATACTGTTCCTGTTCGACACGCTTTGCCTCCTCTAAATCAACCTTTGCCTGCTCTATCTCATCCTTTTTAGCCTCAATATCATCCTCCAAAAGGCTGATACTTGCCATAAGTTCGGCAATTTCATCACTAAGCTGGGAGATTTCGTCATCAATTCCCTCCTGCTCGTCCGTCAAGTCGCTAATCTGTTCATTGATATCATTAAGCTTATTCTGATCCTCAGCATTTTCATTTTTTAAGTCGTCTTTCTTGGCAGCCTCCACATAATATGGTTCGCTTATATTCTCAATATTGTATGTTGCAAAAAGTACCGCCACACATATAACTGATGCCCAAAGCCGTCTGTACCCTTTCTTCATACGTGTCTTCCCCTCTTACTATTCCGTTTCAGTTACAGGTTTAACATCAATAATCTCCATAAGCCTCTCAACAACCATATCCTGAAGAAGCGATATCCTGTATGTTGTAAAGCCGACATCCTGCAAGAAATCATCTGCCGACTCATATCCATAATCAGCATATTCTTCACTCGCCTTTGCATTGACGTCCTCCTCTGGAAGTTCAATTCCCTCTGCCCTTGCAACGGCTTCAATCACAAGAAACCTCTTTATAGCCTCCTCACATTCCTCGGTTGTCTCAGCGGTAAAATCATCCATGCTCTCGCCATACAATGTTGTGATAAATGTTTCAAGGTCAACACCATACCATGTCTGCGCCATTTGTTCCAAATAAATCGTATAGTATTGCATCTGCTCATCAACAAGCCACTGTGGAATTTCGCTGACTTCACTTTCCTCCACAACCTTCTCAACAATTGCATTCATTGCGTTAGCGTTAAACGTTTCCTCTGAATTTTCCTCAACCGCTGTTTTGGCTGTATTCCAAAGTTCTTCAAGACTTGTGTACTCAAGTCCCATATTCTCCATATCCTCAACCGTTACCGTCGCATACTCGGCAGTTGCCGCAATACTGTTTACGGTAACTGTAAATACAACATCCTGCCCGGCTAAATCACTGTTTGAATAGCTGTCAGGAAATGTAAGGTTTAAGTCAACCGTCTCGCCCGGCATAACTCCCACAAGCCCATCCTCAAATCCTTCAATAAATGTACCTGAACCGATTGAAAGGTCATAGTTCGATGCCGTCCCTCCCGAAAATGCCTCTCCATCCTTTTTTCCAACGTAATCAATATTTGCTGTATCGCCAACTTCCACCGCCCTGTTTGTAATACTTCCTACCAGGAGGTAATTATTGATATAATTTTCGATTGTCTCATCATCTGTCGCAGGCTTATTAGCCGTTATGTTCATATTTGCATAATCACAAAGGGTAACATACTTGTCAATATCCATGTCCTGCAACCCTACATAATCCTCCCTGTCCTTAACCCATTCAATATCTTCATTCTCCGACACATCATCAGAAGAAGTCTGGTTATCGGCAGTACTCTCAGTCTGTGCATCTGAAACATCTGTTGAAACATTCTCCGAACTTTTATTCCCACATGCGGCTGTTCCAACAATTACAGCTCCCATAATACACATTATCGCAATTTTCTTTTTCATAATATAAATTCCTTTTCCTCTTGTCATATATTGCTGCTCGGATAACAAACAACTTCTATAAGTATATCATGTTAATACCCCCACACGCAAGCTATAATGAAATATAACAAGTAATGGAAGTAATTATTGCGCTTTTTGGATTTACATGATACAATATTTTCTAATACAGTAGAAGAAAGAGGTAATGAATTTAATGAAGGTTTTTTTAATTATTCTGGTAATTCTTGTGCTGGTTTTGGTTGGTTTGTATTTTCTCGGAAGGAAAATGCAGAAAAAACAGGCTGAACAGGAAGCACAGATAAAAGCTGCCGAGCAAAGGGTGACAATGCTCGTAATTGACAAAAAGAAAATGAAGCTAAAGGACGCAGGACTTCCAGCCGCTGTTATGGAGCAAACCCCGAAATACATGAGACGTGCCAAGCTTCCTATTGTTAAGGCAAAAATCGGCCCCCAGATTATTTCACTTATAAGCGATGCCGCAATTTTTGATTCTATTCCGGTCAAGAAGGAGGTTAAGGCAACAATAAGCGGAATATATATCACCGAAGTTAAAGGTATCAGGGGAAAACTTGAAACAACCCCGACCAAGAAAAAGGGCAAATTCAAGACATGGGTTTCAAAAATGCAGGAAAAAGCTGGTGCCAAACCCCTTAAATAAAATCTATAAACAAGCGGCCGCCATACCTTACCTTTCTAAGATACAACGACCGCTTTATATAGTTTCGTTATCCAATTGTTTCCTCTTTCTCGGATTTTCTTTTCATGGCTGCTCCTCCAGCCTAATCCTAGTTTTATTATATTTATTAGTTTTATTTCTAGCTTTATATTACCCTATTCTCCAATCATCAATGAACTACTTCCTAATCTTCTCATATGCGCCACCTATATATGCTGCATTTTCTCTCATTCTCATATTTGATTAAGGAATTCATATAATCGAATCTAGGTTTCTACATTTGGCAATGGGCTCATCTCCTTTCTTTTATATACCCTTTATCAAGAGTTATCGAGTTTCCGAAAGCTGCATTTGGAACATCTATCAAATGCTTTTAAAGCTTTGTTTCATTTATTTATTTGGTATGTCTAAACTATAACATTGATTTTCGAAAAATACAAGTGTTAAATTTAAATTTTCTTTAAACTGTTATTTTATACAACTCATATCAGTTATTTTGTATAATATAGTCTGAATATTCTGACATTTATTTTTTCCCGACACAAAAGAGAAAAGGGTGGTGTCATCAACTATATCGACAACACCACCTTTTCAAGCTCTATCTAATTCTGAATTTATAAGTATTTTTTCAAATCATCAACCTTATCAAGCTTCTCCCAAGGAAGATTGAGGTCGTTACGTCCGAAATGTCCGTAAGCAGCCGTCTGCTTGTAGATAGGTCTTCTAAGGTCAAGCATCTTGATAATTCCTGCTGGACGAAGGTCGAAGTTCTCACGAACTATCT
>CAYTGS010000060.1:0-11144 GCA_964437435.1 uncultured Roseburia sp. | reverse complement strand
CCTCACGTTTCATCGCTATCATGTCACAGCAATTGCTAGTATATCCTAGTCTTTTGGGTTTTGCAAGCTTTTTTTTGAATTAAATTGTTTTTTTTTAAGTACATTTTTCCAGCTTGCCCATAATCATACCAAACTCTTGTAAAATATGCAAGTTATATAGTATACTGTTATGAGTTACAGTTATTTATATTATATGGAAAGGATGTAACTTTTAAGGTAGGTCTACGCATTTACTGCGTAGACCGTAAGAATACGTGGTGGTTGCAGGCAAAAATCCATCACCGAAGGTGATTTTGCATGGATTTTTGCTCGTAACTATGAGGGTACTGAATAGTTACGAAAGGATTATGTTTTATATGTGGATTGCGGATAAATGGACGGATTATGAAGTTATAGATACATCTACCGGTGAAAAGCTTGAGCGTTGGGGGGATTACACTTTGGTACGCCCTGACCCACAGGTAATATGGAATACACCCAAAGAGCTTAAGAGCTGGTCTAAACCTAATGGTCATTATCACAGAAGCTCTAAAGGCGGCGGAGAATGGGAATTTTTTAAGCTTCCAGAGGAATGGAGCATTAAATACGAGGGAGCAAATAATTTAGGACTTACCTTCAACCTTAAGCCATTTAGCTTCAAGCATACAGGGCTTTTCCCTGAACAGGCTGCCAATTGGGATTGGTTTTCTTCTATTATAAAGGAAGCTTTATCTAGTGAACCCAAAAGGGAGATTAAAGTTCTTAACCTTTTTGCTTATACAGGCGGTGCTACTTTGAGTGCTGCAGCTACCGGAGCCTGCGTCACACATGTTGACGCATCAAAAGGAATGGTTGGATGGGCTAAGGAAAATGCTGTTTCGTCAGGTTTGGAAAATGCACCAATACGTTGGCTTGTGGATGACTGCGTGAAGTTTGTGGAGCGTGAAATCAGACGCGGAAACAAATATGACGCAATTATAATGGATCCCCCCTCTTACGGAAGGGGACCCAAGGGTGAGATTTGGAAAATCGAGGATTCTATTTTCCCATTTATCGAGCTTACCACTAAAATTCTTGCTGATAAGCCGCTTTTCTTCCTTATTAATTCATATACAACAGGTTTGCAGCCTGCCGTACTTACATACATGCTTGAGACTGCTGTTGTATCAAAATTCGGTGGCAGGGTCGAGGCTTCCGAAATCGGGCTTCCAGTTTCATCTAATGGACTTGTACTTCCATGTGGCGCTAGTGGACGTTGGCTTTCAGAATAAATATTATATGTGCAATAAAAAAGCTGCTACCTCCATATTGAGACAACAGCTCTTTTATCGCACTAACCCTTAAAGTTTCTCATCCACCAATACACCCGCTATTTCCATGCACTTTGCAATCATGTCAAGCGTTTTCTCAGGT
Source organism: uncultured Roseburia sp. (assembly GCA_964437435.1). Taxonomy (GTDB): domain Bacteria; phylum Bacillota; class Clostridia; order Lachnospirales; family Lachnospiraceae; genus COE1. The sequence continues at coordinate 9,752 of CAYTGS010000060.1, read as the reverse complement.
GGAAATTCCTTTATTACTTCCTTTGTTTTTTTGTCAACAAGTTTGATTGTTACCCTGTCTGTCTTGTCATGTATACCAAACTTTACTTCTGAGTTTGGAAGCTGAGCTTTTATATTCTCGATAGCCTTCTTAATCTTGTCATTATCCGCTGCAACCTTTTCCTCATTAGTACGATTGTCCTGTGGCTTATCATATGCCACAGCGTCCTTCTTGGACTGAACCGACTGCTGAGCAGTATCATTGTCCGGAGTCTCAGTCCGTACTGTACTTCCAGCATCTGTTGAAGTATACTGCTTTGTACTTGATGCAGCCGATACATTTGATGTAACTGTGTTTCCGATATTTGTTCCAATCGGATTTACTACACTATCTACATACACGTCTATCACCTCCATGTTTTGACGTTAATAAAATTATTATATCTGAGAGATATATCGACAAATACTCTCATTATGTTTATAGCTCTCATGCAAATTTATTTAAACAAATTTGCAAGCTGTGAAACAGCATCTTCATTTTGGGCTGCCTCTTTGTTTGCCTCCTGTATCTGGAGATATACTTCCTTACGGTACAGCGTTACATCCTTAGGGGCTGTTATCCCAATCTTAATCTGGTCTCCCTTGATATCAAGTATTTTAACCTCTATATCATTGTTTATTACTATGGCTTCGCCCTTTTTCCTTGATAATGCCAGCATGACCTCACCTGCCTTCTTTTTAGTCCTTTTGAGCCATCAATTCATTATAGACAGCATATTTTATACTATATTTTTCGTCATCACATATAAGCTGTACAGCCTTCATGTTTTCTACGCTCACTATAATCGGGGCTTTAAGGTTAACTGTGGTCTTTTTAACATCCTTTGGCACAGTTACCGTGACTAACAACAAAATATTTTCACTGTCAAGGTTGTCGCCTAAAGGTGTCAGAAGCTCCCTGTCAAATTCAGGTACATATTCATTCACCACAAGCTCCGGATTCATAACAGGCATTGCAAAGCCCGGCTCATCCAAAGACTGAAGCCACTTTATTGCGGCTTCGCTGCCTTTCTCCTCGTCAAATATTAGGGTAAACTCCTTAAGGTCTGGAAACCCTAATATTCCATTATCAAAACGTATGATTTTATCCTCGCCAACTGATATTTTCCCAAAAGCCCTAGTATCTAATTCTACCATATCAATTCACAACCTTTCAATATTTTAAATAAAGTCCAACAATGTTGTCTGCATTACATAGCTGATTGACGAGAGGGCTGCCTCATAGGTCATCTCAACGCTCTTAAGCTGTATTGCAAGGTCTGTATAATCCGCATCCTCATTTTCGCTTACCAATTCCTCGAAATTGGTCTGTTGCGAGCTAAGTCTGTTTTGGATAAGTTCAAGTCTTGTTCCCCTTGAACCGCAGTTTGTCTCGGCAAGCTGCGCATTCTTGAAATATCCGTCACAGTCAGTTAAAAGCTCCGAACACCGCTTATTAATCTTGTCTCCAACGTATGTCATTGCCTTTTCGATTGCCGCCTTCTGTTCTTCCAACTGCTTAAGCTCACTTCCGGAATAAGTCTCCGACTCAATCATCTTCTTAATTGTTGTGAGGTTATCATCAAGGCTTCCATATTCATTAAGCATTGACTCAACCTCGTCAACATCCCTACCCATATTGTGGGTAAATAGTTCGTCAGCAGTTGTATTGACACGTATTGTCTGGTTGTTTCCTATATCATATTCTATTATCTGTTTACCATCAGCGGAAGGGTCATCAAGGAAGCTTTCATTATACTTTATGGTTCTTCCTGTTGTTGAATCAGTGCGCTCTGTGTAGAAATAATGCACAGGGTCAAGGTCATTCTCCTCCCAATTTGATTTCTGGTATGTCACCCTAAGCTCTGTATCAGAGGTAAGCTTTGAAAGCCTTTCCTTAACATTTGCCCCAAGGAGAATTTCTCCAGTGTCAGCAACATATGTAATATTATTGGCATTGGTATCTCCGATAACAGACATATATGCAGCATCATCAGTATCAGAGGGATATGCACCAGTTATGGCAAGCGATGTCATATACTTATCATCAAATTCAACAGTCTTTTTTCCATCGGCATCAGTTGAAATAGTGCTTGATATCGAAACTGTTTCAGGCGGAGTGGCATTATTATCAATTATCTTAATTTCACCGTCATTTCCATAGGAAATACTAACGTTTCTAACCGTGCCATTAACAGATATCGAAGCATTATTATTAGTATTTGTATCCCCCATTTTTACAGTAATCTTCCCGCCTGGAGGAGTTGTTATTGTTCCGCTAACCGTAATATTCCTTGGATAATCATTTGGGTTTACAGTAATTGATAATGTGTTATTTTCCATATTTAATTCAACCGTATTGTCACTCACGTTAGCCTCAGTCATATACCCTATATTTGCATGGGTTATGTAATCGCCAGTAAACGCATCAGTTGTTATATCCACATCATCATATGCCAACCTTATCCTATAAATCTCATTCGTGGAAACATTATACTCCTTAGTAGTCTTACTCATGAAGTTTCCTTCATTTATTTCCTTTAAATCGCCTGTGGCAACAAAAGTCTTTGAGATAATACTGTCATTCGTAAGCTGCTCGGTTATAGAATATTGCTCGGTTTTAGCCTCTTTCATTGTAAGCGACATATCTGTCCTATATCCGGTAAATATACTTCGCCCACCACTATCGGAATTACCTATGGAATAAATTTCCTCAACTGCCTCCTTCAGATTTGTGATAATCTTCTGCCTGTCCTCCTCTGTCTCATAGCTGTTACAAGCTTGGTTCACATATGGTCTCAACGTATTATCAATTATTGAAACTACAGTTGATATTGAAGATGAAGTGAGGTCAAGCCAACTCTCCGCATCCTCTGCATTTTTCTCATAATACTGGTCTATCTTATCCAATGTCGAATTGAGCTTCAATGCCCTGATTGCCACTACAGGGTCATCTGACGGTCTTGATATTTTCTTACCTGTCGCCAACTGGTTTGTAAGCTGTTCCTGTCTGGATTTATTTGTATTCAGATTTCTAAGAGATGTATTCTGCATCATCTTAGTAGTTATTCGCATAGCCATATTTTAAACCCCCGTTTCCAAAATAAGCCTTTGGTAGCACTCATTAAGTGTTGATATCATTTTAGCTGCAAGATTATAAGCGTTTTGGTACTTTATCATATTCGCAGCTTCCTCATCAGCGTCCACTCCGCTTACTGAATATCTGCTGTTTGATATTGACTCATCTATATTGGTGTATATATCACAAAAGCTGTTTGCACTCTGGGCATTTAATGCTGAATCCCCCATAAGACATATCAGGAAGCTTTGAGCGTCACATCCCCTAAAGGTCATCAAGTCCTTATTTGTTGATAAGTCTTTTAGGTTATCTATTATGTTATATTTTGACTCGCCTTCAGTTTCTCCTGTATGGGTCGCAAGGGTTGAACTGTCTGCCTGAATTGATTTTGATACATTAAAGTTTCCGGCTGTCAGGTAATAATATCCTATATTGTCAACACTGCTGTAAGACTTTGCACCCAATTCCGTATCAAAGGCATACTGTTTTCCAGTTACTTCATCATCACCCGTGAAGAAGATTGCTCCGGTTCTGTCATTGCCTTCCAAGTCCGTAGCGCCCTCGACTCCGTAAATTTTATTAAAATTGTAGGCATAATCCCTTACCCACTCATTCATCTGTTCCAGATAATAAGGTATACCCTGATAATCTACCTTCTCACCTATCTTTGCACTTTGCCCCTCCTTGGTGGTTGGAACTGCCACAGGATTTCTCGATAAATCATCGGACATTTTAAATTTATAATATGTATTTCCCTGGTCATCTGTAATAAATTCATAGCTGTCATAGTAATAATCATCCCCGCCCAGCTTTATACATCCATCGGTAAGAGGGATTGTGCTCTTTGAAATATCACTAAGGTAGCTGTCCGTCACCCTTATTGTAACAGTATTATCCACTACGTCTACATCATAAACCTTTCCGTTAAATGCCTCGTCATTATTTCCGTCACGCAATTCAAAAAGTCCCTTGAGTTCTCCTTTAACGCTGTTTCCGTAGATACCTATATCCTCCTCGGTGTCAGTCCATATGACATTATACAGTCCATCAACGTCATTTTGGTTGACCTTTTGCCACTGTTCCCTGTGAATACATTCCAATTGCCTGTAATCATATCCGTCTACAAGTACCTGTCCGCCTGCAATCTTTACTACATACTCGTGGAGTCCGGTTGAATTTCCGCTTATATCGGTCATATCCCTTTCCTCACACTGCACATCAATCACCGCTGAGAGCTGGTCAATGAGTAAATCCCTCTTGTCCCTTAGCTCATTTGCAACAGCATTTCCGCCAACCTCTATAGTATTTATCTGTTTGTTTAATGAGGCTATCTGCTGCGCTATACCGTTTATCTGGTCAACATCTATTGCTATCTCGTCATTTACATCCGTCTGCATCTTCTGGAAATTATTGTATAAAAGGTTGAAATATTCCGCAAGGTTTCCAGCCGTTCCAATAAATGCCAGAGAATAATCATCTTCTCCGGTATGGGTTGACAGAGATTCCATTGCAGCCTGATACTCGCTGAAAATGGTCGTAAATCCCTTTACCTCGTTTGTACCCCTTTGGTCAGCTAAATAATTCTCAATAATTGCACAATAATACTGTTTCTTATCATATTCTCCGAGCTTTGAACTGTTGTTCCAATATTTTTCATCATAATAAATATCCCTGACTCTCTCCGCTCCAAGGGTATCTACTCCGGCACCCACGCATCCATAGCTTTGGAAAGCCCTCATTGCCTCGGCTGCCGTCTGGTTTACTATCTGTCTTGAATATCCCTCAGTTTCAATATTAGCAATATTGTTTGCAGTAGTATTTAAGCCTGCGTTTGCAGCTACTAATCCTGTATATGAAATGTTTAAGCCTGTAAATGTTGATGGCATTTAACGTCCCTCCCTTTTATGCTCCTACGCTAAGAAGCGTATCAAGCATATCATTTATGACATTTATATATCTGCTGGCTGCATTATATGCGTTTTGGTACATCATCATATGCTCCAGCTCCTCATCAGACGAAACTCCGATTACAGTCTGCCGTTCATTTTCCGCCTGTTCTATTGCTAACTGTTCAAAATCATATAAGCTCTTATATACATTTCCTGATGTTGCAACCTGATTTGTAAGGTCTATATAGCAGTTTTCAAATGTGCTCATTGCAGTAGCCTTAGGGTTGAGATAAATTCCATCGCTTTGGAATGCATCAAGGAAAGCATTACCAATATTGTAATCGGCTGAGCTGTCCTCTTTCGTAAATCCAAGAAGTGCCGGAGTCTGTACCAACGCTTGATTTATCTTGATATTTCCACATCCATACAATGAAAATCCTACGTCTGCATCCTCCTCAACATATTTCCAATATGTATTGCTTACCGGCTCTCCATTCTCATCATAAATTTGGTAAAGCTTTGCACCCGAGCTCATAAGCGCCTCCGCCTCGTCACTTCCAAGGACTACCTTTTCATATGGCTCCTGGCTCACCTTAAGGAACATCTGGATTGGTGTTCCGTCATCATTACAAAGATATCCGTTTTCAGGCTCGCAGCTATCCGCAAGCACCTGATTTATCTTCGTAACAATTGAATGTACGAGGTTGTCAAATTCCGCCTCTACATTCATCATTATTGAATTTGAAATATACTTATCATAATATTCAAGCCCTGCCTCATCATCATATTCATCAGCACTTATATCAAGCTTGTCAAGCTTACGTTCGTTGCACATATCAGTTGCAAGGTCAGTATAATTTGCCACATGATCCCCCCTTGCAAGTAAAAGCGCCCTCAAGGAGCCTACATCAGTATTGTTTTCTGTCGATATATCCTCTGTCAGGTCAAATACATATGCAGATTCGTAATTAGGAACCTTTTTACCAGACTTGTCTGTGTCATACATAATATTCTGCTGCCAATATGGAGTCACATACCCCGTATCTTCATCAACAAGTACCTTCATCTCATATGCAGACGACTGGGTAACAAAGTCTGTTCCGTTAAACCTTACAACTACGACACCGTTGGTATCCTCCTGATATGATATGTTTCCATATCCTGACAGTGTATCAAGGAGTGAATCCCTTTCATCCCTAAGGTCATTGGCATTTTCTATACCGCCTGATTCTACTTTTGCGATTTGACGGTTAAGCTCACTTATTCTCTGCCCGATTGCATTTATATCATCAATCGCATCCACGACCTGCTTATTCAAATTATCCTGGTATTCCTGAAGTGATTCGTATACCGCATTTGCATTTTCCATAAATGCCGCAGACTTCTGCACAAGCATTGAAATATTAGTTGTATCATTCGGGCTTTTTGCAAGCTCCTGCATTGCAGTCCACAGTCCGGAAATAGAATCCTTAAAGGCAGCTCCATCGAACTCACCCATAATATCCTCTATTTCCAAAATAGTAGAATATGATACATCATAAAATGACAATCTTCCGTTTTCTTGTCGGTATGTTGCATCAAGAAACTGATCTCTGATATGACGACACTCAGCGTACTTAACACCGTCTCCAATCTGGACCTTGTATCCTGAAACGGTGGTACCTGAGTTTGAATATGTTGTATCGGTATTTGCGACCTGTTGGCGCACATAACCGGTAGTATTCAGATTTGATAAATTATGAGCGACTGTGTTTAATCCGTTTTGGGATGAACGCAACCCGCTATCTCCTATATATAATGCTCCAAATAAAGACATGGTATCTCACCTCGCGTTACTTTCTAAATCATTGTTTTGTGTCGAAGCCACCGCGAAATACACCAAGCACCTGTCCGTCATTATATGCATCTTTAGTATAGTTGGCTGTTTGCGGTGCGGACTTCATTGCCCTGATCATGTTAAGATTAAATTCAACCATTTCAAGCTTGTCGGATAAAAGCATTTGGTTTTTATCATTTATTCCTTTAAGCCTGTCTATAGTCTCCCTAAGCTGCACATGTACATCCTTTAACATCTGCTGCTGGTCAGGAATTTTCTCAAGCATATTTATCAGGTCTATTAACTTTAAAGTTTTAACGTCCCTGTTCACAACGTTGGCAATATCAGCCAGAATACTTCTTCTACGTTTCTCCAATTTCTGGATTGTGCCTACGATTACCTGTTCATCCTCCATGATTTTATTCAGGTTTTCTATATCCCCCGCCACTATGACGGGAGTTTTGCTGTCAGCAAGGTCTACAAGTTTTTTATATTCTGTATTCTCACTGTCCAGCACTCCTATCAGATTTTCCAATAAACTTGCCACTTGTACACCTCACTTTTATGTTAAGACAAAGCCGTCATTATACTTGCAACATTATAAGGCTTCTCTTATGTCAGCCGTATTACCTAGAATAGTCCATTGTACTTTTCTAAAAGCTTTGATGCGAAATCAGCAGTATCAACCTCATATGTTCCCTCATCAATGCGCTGCTTTAATGAGTTTACTAAATCCTCCCTGACATCAGGTGTTGTAGAAAGTGCCTGTTTCGCAACTGTTGCATCCTGGGCTGTCCTTGACAATGAAAGACTGTCGCCAAAACCCGCCTTTGATGTTTTCTTATCCTCATATTTGCTAACCTTTTTGGGTTCATAGATTTGCTGAATCTGGTTGTATGCATCTATACGCATATGGACTCCTCCTTCCTTTTAGTACTTGTGTATTTACCTTACACCTATAATATCGGTCATTTTTGAATTTTCTTAATAGATAAAATACAATTTTTATATAATATCCTTAAGCATATGCACTCTGTTAAACGGAAATGAGAAATAATAACCATCAGCAAACTCCTCTGTATAGCTTATTATTTCCTTTGCAATTGCTATCCCTATACGCTCGCCATCCTCCCTTCCCCCATCCTGTGGATATCTTTCTATCACCTCATCGCTGATATTAACACCTGCAATCTCATTTTTCATGAACATGGCGTTTTTGCGGCTTATAAGGGGCATAATTCCACACAAGATTACTGCGTTTGTTTCATTTTTTATAGTGCGCACACGCTCCGCATCCTCTCTCGTAAATATTGGCTGGGTAAGGAAAAATTCTGCGCCAGCCTCCATTTTTCTTCTCACACGTCCTATCTCCACATCAAGGTTAAGTCGTCCTTGGTTTATTGCTCCCCCATATGAAAGTGGACTTTGGGCAAAATTTTCCTCATTCATATCCTTTACTATATTCATAAGTCCCACTGAGTCAAAATTAAATACAGCCTTCGTGGTCTGCCTTGCCATCGTAGGTACAGGATCACCCGTTATAATAAGGAAGTTATGTATATCATTTATATATGCTCCCAAAAATGATGAACGCATTGCTATTGCATTTTTGTCCCTACAGCATATATGGGGCATTACGCACATTCCTGTCTCCTTATGTACCTTTCCCGCCATTAGTATAGAGTCAATACGTGTTCTTCCAGACGGTGAATCAGGAAATGTAACCACGTCCACACCAAGGTTTTCCAGAAAACGTGCAGCTTCCATTAATTTTTCGTCATTTGCGCCTACCGGAGGTGCAAGCTCCACCGCAATCAGCTTTCTTCCCGTTCCAAGTTTACCTGTCAAAAAAGATTTCTTTTCCACAACAGTAACTGGATTATCCCCCACTTTTTCCTCATACATTATCGGTGTCTGTGTCCTGTCAACTGCTTCCGACAGTCGGCTTATAAATTCAGGGGTTGTTCCACAACAGCCTCCCAAAATATCCACTGCATCCTCTTTTGCAAGCTCCACTGACTTATCAACAAAATATTCAGGATTATTCAAAAACCTGATATTATTTCTAATTCTCTGGGGATAACCTGCATTCGGCAGTGCAATAAGGAATTTATGAGGTTGTTTCCTAATGTTTATACGCTTAATAATCTGTTCCATATGCCCTGGTCCCACACCGCAGTTAAGACCTGTGGCATCTATACATTCCTCTGACATTGCTGTTTGTATAAGCTTTCCTGCGCTAAGTCCAGACTGACTATAGCCAAACTGGTTTACACTAAACTGCACCATCACAAATATGGGATTATCAGAGATTTCCTTAAGCTTTTTTATTACCGGAATAATAGTATCAGCCTCCGGAAATGTTTCAAATGTAATTATATCTATACCATTTTCAATAAAGCATTTTCCAATTTCAAAATATTGCTCCCTTACTGCTTCAATATCCGTTCCCTGTGACATTGGAATAGGACCGATATCACCGGCTATATAGCACTCCTCTCCACAGGATTTTTTTGCAATTTCAATCGCCGAATTAATATTCCTTATAACCCCTTTCATATCAGAATTTAATAGCACGGTATTTGAAGCAAAGGTATTTGTCCTAATAAGCATTGCCCCCGAAGCCCTGTACTCTTTATGTATGGCAAGCACCCTTTCCGAAAGTACCAAATCAGTGTTTGCAAGCTCCGGCATTTCATTTGTGTTATACTTTTGAGCATAATACGTTCCAAATGAGCCGTCAGTCACTATTTTATAATGTTCAAGATATGTGGTAAGTCTGTGTAAATTTCCCATCCGTTCGTCCTCTTTCATCAATCCTATTTTAGATATTTGTCTAATTTAGTATAAATGTTTAGAACGCTTTTAACAAGGGTCACTTTATGTCGAAAATTTATTGTAATTTTTTTTAATTTCCTATTTTATCCAATTTTTGTTTATGTTAATATAGA
>CAYTGS010000059.1:0-11308 GCA_964437435.1 uncultured Roseburia sp. | reverse complement strand
AATCCGCTATGTCCAAGGTATGTTACATTCATGGAATTTCCCTTTCAAACTTAAAATTGTTACTAGTTATTATAGCATATCCGCTTTTGGTGTAAAGCACAATATAAAACGACACATTCTTGTCTACAAGCAAAAGTATACATATCTTCTATTATTAAGAAAGGCAGATGCATAAGTATTTTGTGGATATAATTGAAAGAGCTATTGACAATATCAAAAAAATTGCGTAATATGATATACAAGTAAACATAGTATTCCTACTTTAAGTATAGGAATAACGAACTGACTGGAAAACCGGAGGTTCTAAACCACTAATGCTGTGGTTTAGAGCCTCTTTTTGCGTTAAACCATTAATTCAATATGAAACAGGAGGTATATATTATGTCTGATAATGTAAAAAATCACATAGCAACAAGATGTATTCATTTAGATGAAGATAATAAGCCTGACCAGTATGGAGCTGTAAGCTATCCGATATACCAATCGGCGACCTTTGCCCACAGAGGCATAGGTGAGAGTACAGGGTATGACTATAGCAGACTTCAAAATCCCACAAGAGAAAGAATTGAGAAAATAGTTGCCGGTTTAGAAAAGGGTATTGACGCCCTCGCATTCTCAAGCGGAATGGCAGCGGTTGATGCATTGACGCAGCTCTTTAAGCCTGGAGACCACCTTATTGTAGATAATGATTTATATGGGGGAAGTATTAGGCTTTTTAGAAACATAAGCGAGAAAAACGGTATAAGCATTACTGGAATTGATTTTTTCAGGGATGCTGTTGACAATAATATAATAGAAAGAAATATAAGAGAAAATACAAAGGCACTCTATATAGAGACACCCACAAATCCAATGATGAACGTGGCAGATATTGAGAGGGCGGCGGAAATTGCAAAAAAATATAACCTTTTACTTGTCGTGGATAATACCTTTCTCTCACCGTACTTCCAAAATCCACTTGAACATGGTGCAGATATAGTGGTACATAGCGGGACAAAGTACCTTGGCGGTCACAATGATACAATAGCAGGTTTTCTTGTGACTTCCAGGGAGGATATATCCGAAAAACTTAGGTTTATCATAAAAACAACAGGCGCAGGACTGGCACCGTTCGACTCATGGCTCATTATGAGGGGAATAAAAACCCTTGCAATAAGAATGGAAAAGGCACAGGAAAATGCGCTAAAGCTTGCAAACTGGCTTGACAAACAAAGGAATGTTGTAAGGGTGATTTATCCGGGACTTTATAATCACCCCGGATATGAGGTGATGAAAAAACAAAGTAGAGGTTTTGGCGCAATGCTCACTTTTGAGGTTGCCACGAAAGAATTTGCCCTAAATATATTAAAGGAAGTAAAGCTAATCCAGTTTGCGGAGAGCTTAGGCGGAGTGGAGACGCTTATAACATATCCCATAACCCAGACCCATGCTGACGTACCAAAGGAACAGCTAGAGAGAAATGGGATTACTGACAGGATTTTGCGCCTTTCAGTAGGGATTGAGAATGTTGATGATTTAATAAATGATTTGTCTCAGGCATTTAAAGCCGCAGGCTTATAAGATGAGGAAATATCATGGAAAGCATTGAAAGAAATTTGGATTTTGACAGGGTTATAGACCGAAAAGGCACAAACAGCCTTAAATATGATTATGCTATAAAGCGTGGAAAACCGGCGGATATTTTACCGCTTTGGGTTGCGGATATGGATTTTCAAACTTCGTCATATGTGCAGGATGCCATAATAAGACAGGCAGAGCATGGTATATACGGCTATAGTGAACCACTTGACGGATATTTCGGGGCGGTAAGCATGTGGATGAAAAATCATTTTAATTGGGAAGTGAAAGAGAGCTGGCTTTTAAGAACTCCGGGAGTTGTATTTGCCCTTGCACAGTGCGTAAAGGCATTTACTGAAAAGGGTGACGGTGTTATGATACAACAGCCTGTCTATTATCCATTCAGTGAAGTGATACAGGATAACGGCAGAAGGATTATTGACAACACACTTATATATGACAGGGAAACACGGACATATCGTATGGATATTGAGGATTTTGAAAATAAGCTTATAAGCGAGAAGGTAAGACTTGTATTTATATGCAATCCGCATAACCCTGTGGGTAGAGTTTGGACGAGAAAGGAGCTTGAAACAATAGGCGATATATGCCATAAGCATAATGCAGTTATAGTAAGTGATGAGATACATCAGGATTTCGTTCATAAGGGTCATCATGAAGTGCTTGTAAATATCAAGGAGGAATATCGTGATAACGTAATCACATGCACTGCGCCGAGTAAGACATTTAATATAGCGGGACTTCAGATTTCAAATCTCTTTATACCTAATCCGAGGTTAAAGAAAAGGTTAAGGGACGAGATAAACGCAACAGGCTACAGCCAGCTAAATGCAGTTGGACTTGTGGCGAGTGAGACAGCATACAGATATGGTGAGCAGTGGTATCAGGGAGTACTTAAATACATTCAGGGAAATATAGAGTTTACAAAGAAATACCTTGAAGATAATATCCCCCAAATCCAAATGATAGAGCCGGAAGGAACATACCTTGTATGGCTCGATTTTAGCGATTTGCACCTATCGGCTGAGGCACAGGAGGAGTTGGTGGTAAAAAAAGCAGGGCTATGGCTTGACAGCGGTGCAATATTCGGTGATGCTGGAAAAGGCTTTGAACGGATAAATGTGGCGTGTCCGAGGCGGACGCTTGAAATGGCATTGGGCAAGCTTAAAGATGCGATTGAAAAATAATATAAAAATACTATTGACAAACAAAAAACAAAGGATTATGATAAGTTACATCAATAAACATATTATTCCTACCTAAAATGTAGGAATACAAAAACTGACCGGAAAACCGGAGGTTTTAAATCATGATAAGTGGTAGAAAAACTGCGTATATGTGATTTAAAGCCTCTTTTTGTTTATTAAAGAATGGAGCAACGGTCAAATCAAATTGAGGAGGAAAAGCATATGAAAAAGAGAACAGTAGCACTTGTAACATCATTGACTTTAGTATTGGGAGCGCTCACAGGCTGCGGAAGCTCGGCATCTACTTCCAATACCACAAGCGTGTCACAGGAAACAGCAGGCAGCAGCAAAAGCTCAGCGGAGACAAAGGAAGCGCTTGCACCAGTTGAAATTACGAACGTTTCTTACGACCCGACGAGAGAGCTTTATGCGGCATACAATGAGCTATTCAGCGCATATTGGCTTGATAAGACTGGTCAGACAGTGACAATTACCCAGTCTCATGGAGGGTCAGGAAAACAGGCGTTGGAGGTTGCAAACGGACTAGCTGCAGATGTTGTAACGCTTGCCCTTGAAGGTGACGTTGACGCTGTAAAGGATGCAGGACTTATAGAGGAGGGCTACACGTCAGAGTTTGACCTTGACAGCTCGCCTTATACATCTACAATCGTATTCTTGGTGAGAAAAGGAAATCCAAAGGGCATATATGATTGGGATGACTTGGTACGTGATGATGTAGGAATTATCACACCGAATCCTAAGACTTCAGGCGGTGCAAGGTGGAACTATCTTGCAGCATGGTATTATTTCGAGAAGAAAGGACAGAATGAGGAAGAAATTACAGCAAGCATTAAGAAGCTTTATGAAAATGTAGTTGTTCTTGATTCTGGTGCAAGAGGAGCTACAACCTCATTCGTAGAGAATGGTCAGGGTGATGTGCTTCTTGCTTGGGAAAATGAAGCGTTCCTTTCATTACAGGAATATCCCGATGATTACGATATAGTAATTCCTTCAGTATCCATTCTTTGCCAGCCGACCGTTGCAGTAGTTGACGAGGTTGTGGATGAAAGAGGAACAAGAGAGGTTGCAACAGAGTATCTTTCATATTTGTATTCAGATGACGCACAGAGGCTTGAGGCAGAGAACTTCTACCGTCCGTCTAATGAGGATATCTTAAAGGAATATGAATATGACACAGACGAGCAGACAATAACAGCCATTCCGGAAGATGGAAAATGGATTATCACGAATGTTGATTTGACAGACATAAATCATTTCGGAGGCTGGACTGAGGCATTAAACACACATTTTGTAGACGGTGGGGTATTTGACTCTATATACGAAGAAAAGTAATGTTAAAACATTAGGATAGGGGTGTTACTATGGCAAAATCAAAACAGAAAAAAACAAAATCCGTAATTCCAGGCTTTGGGTTATCCTTTGGGATTACAATAGCGATAATGGGACTGATAGTAGTGATACCCCTGTGCTCACTTGTTATCTTTTCGGCACAGCTTTCGCCAACGGAATTTATAAGCACAGTAACAAGACCAAGGGTGCTTGCAAGCTACAGGGTAAGTATACTCACGGCATTTATTGCCTCGCTTGTAAATGCTGTAATGGGATTAATGCTTGCATGGGTACTAGTGAGATATGACTTTCCATTCAAGCGACTCATGGACGGATTAATAGAGTTGCCATTTGCACTTCCAACGGCTGTTGCAGGCATCTCACTCACCCACCTTACAGTAAAGGACGGCTGGGTAGGTAGGATATTTGCTAGGTTTGGAATAGATGTGGCATACACACGCTTTGGAATAATCATAGCCCTTATTTTCATCGGAATACCATTTGTAGTAAGGAGCGTACAGCCGGTACTGGAGAAGGTAGAGCCGCAGTACGAGGAGGCAGCAAGCATGATGGGAGCCTCAAGGGTAAGAATATTTTTTGACGTTATTATGCCGGAAATATTACCAGCACTTGTGGCAGGCTTTACAATGGCGTTTGCCAGATGTATTGGTGAGTATGGAAGCGTGGTATTTATTGCAGGAAACACGCCATACAAGACGGAGATTACACCACTTATGATTATGTCGGAGCTACAAGAATACGATTATGCAAGTGCCACATCAATAGCACTTGTGATGCTTTTGATATCATTTATAATCCTGTTCATAAATGCCATGATACAAAGCAGGACATCAAGGATTGTAAGCGGAATTAGCTAGGGAAGAATGAAAATGTTTTGCGGAATGGAGAAAAAGTATGGAAATAAGAAATGACAAAGGTATAGTAAAATGGCTGATTATAACAATATGCTCCTTATTTTTAGTTGTATTTCTGATATTGCCACTGATATATGTAATAGTCACTGCATTTCGTGAGGGGCTGACAGCATATATAGACGCTGTAACAGATACATATGCAATTAAGTCAATACTACTTACAATAGAGGCTACATTGATAGCGGTGGTTATCAATACAGTATTTGGTATATTCGCTGCGTGGACAATCACGAAATTCCAGTTCAGGGGAAAGAAAATAATATCTACCTTGATAGACCTTCCCCTAACGATTTCACCCATTATTGCAGGACTTATATACGTTCTGACATTTGGACGTCAAAGTGCGCTTTATCCATTTTTGCACAGTCACGGGATAGATATTATATTTGCAGTTCCGGGAATTGTGCTTGCAACAGTGTTTGTAACATTCCCGTTTATATCGAGAGAGCTTATTCCTGTACTTACAGCCCAGGGAACCGACGAGGAGGAGGCAGCGGCGCTTATGGGTGCGGGAGGTTTTAGGATATTTTGGGAGATAACTTTTCCACATATCAAGTGGGCGCTTTTATATGGAATAGTGCTATGTACCGCAAGGGCAATGGGAGAGTTCGGTGCAGTGTCGGTTTTGTCGGGACATTTAAGAGGAAAGACAAATACAATGCCCTTATACATAGAGCTTTTATATCAGGGTTACGATTTTACGGGAGCCTTTGCGATGTCATCAATTCTTGTAATTATGGCGGTTATTGTATTGGTGCTGAGGAATATTCTCGAATATAAGGGAAAAAAGGAGGCATAATATATGGGAAATTCATACGTGGAGCTTAAAAACATAAATAAAAGGTTTGGGGATTTTGAAGCATCTAAGGACGTGAGCTTTAGCGTTGAAAAGGGAAAATTAATTGGATTATTGGGACCAAGCGGTAGCGGAAAAACTACAATACTCCGTATACTTGCAGGGCTTGAAACTGCTGATTCAGGCGACATATATATAGATGGTAAAAAAGTAAATGACGTGCCAGCCAGCAAGCGTGAGATTGGTTTTGTATTCCAAAATTATGCGCTTTTCAGGTATAAGACAGTCTATGACAATATAGCCTTTGGACTAAAGGTAGCCAAGTGGAAAAAACCGGAAATTAAAAAACGTGTCGATGAGCTGATAGAGCTCGTGGGGCTAAAGGGAATGGAAAACCGTTATCCAAATCAACTCTCAGGTGGTCAGAGACAGAGGGTTGCATTTGCAAGGGCGCTTGCGCCACAGCCACATTTACTATTGCTTGATGAGCCTTTTGCGGCGATTGATGCAAAGGTCAGAAAGGAGCTTAGGAGTTGGCTTAGGGAGCTTATCAATAAGGTGGGTATTACAAGCATTTTTGTAACCCATGACCAGGACGAGGCAATAGAGGTTGCTGATGAAATAATTGTCACCAATAAAGGCAGGATAGAGCAGATTGGAAGTCCCCTTGAGATATACCAAAATCCCACTTCATCATTTGTGGCACGTTTTATCGGACAGCCTACTGTTTACGAAAAACCATATAAATTAAAGGGATTTGAGGAAGTGGATAAAACTCTAGGAGCCGTACTTAGACCGGAATACATTACAGTCAGCAAAAAGAATGAAATATTAAAATATCCAGTCACGGCAGAGAAAGGCATTGTTGAGAGGGTTGCGTTCAGGGGCAATTTTACTGAGTTAAAAATCCGTATAAATGATGAAATCATAACAGCCACAAGACAGCTTTCCCAACCAGCAATAATTGAGGGCGAACAGGTGTGGGTATTTATACATACACTTTATGTCTTGGATGGGGATAAGACATATACATTGCAAAATGAAATGTTCACTCAGGATATATCGAGTGCGATTTAAAAGTCAGATGAGCTGTTAAGACCTTTAATCACTTTCCCTACCCCGTCATGCTCGTTATCATCAGTGACATATCTGGCAATAGATTTTATATTATCAGTGGCATTTCCCATAGCAACAGGAAATCCCACTGCCATAAGCATTGACGAATCGTTGTCGCTGTCACCGATAGCCATTATATTGTCCTTATCTAATCCGAGTATATGACCTATGTAGAGCAGTGCGTCGCCTTTATTTGCAAGGCTGTGTGTGATTTCAAATTCAGTTGGTGAAGGATAAACAATACTTATGTTTTCAAATGAAAAGAGCCGTGAGTATACTAAATCACGCTCTTTTTTTGATGCGCATTGAATACATATACCTTCGATGTCATATTTAGAGTTTTTAATAAAAGCGTCAAGATTTTCGACAGGTCTGCGGCTTGCCTTAATATATGAGAGGAGTGGAGGGTTATCATAGCGTTCTATAAGACGCTTTTCGTAATTTTCGGCAGTCATATAACCGCATCCGTTTATAAATACTTCGGTTATGGCATTGACATCCCTTGCGGAATTTAAAATCTCAATCCCCTCATTAAGCGGAATATGGCGTTGGAATAATACCTCGGATTTGTCATTTTCGAGTTTATAGGCACTGGCACCGTTGCAGGTGACAACATATTTTATTCCTTTAATATCCATAAAATTATTAGGAAGTCCCGACCTTGGGCGACCTGTTACGGGAACAATGGTGATACCATTATCAATTGCGTTTTCTATTGTCTGTCTTGTAAACCTTGAAACAGTTTTATCATTTTTAAGAGCGGTTCCGTCTAAATCAATTCCGATTAATTTTATATTCATAATTTACTCTCCAATTCTAATCTGATAATATCGTAGCATTTTAATGGATTTAATACAATGTATAAAATTTGTTAGTTTTTAAAATCAACTGTGAAAATATTTAGATAATATGCAAAGATATTCCATTGACTTAATAACATTCTAAATATATACTAAACATATATCATACATAACATACTAATAAAGTATGGATTTGGAAACTGACTGGAAAGACCAGAGGTTTTGTTGAGACATCAACAGAAGCTTTGGTCTTTTGCTTTTTGCCAAATAAAATTAAAGGATAGCGTATAGAGGTGACAAGTAATTATGGGAAAATATTTTGATTTTAAAAAAATTCCGGGGCTGATGGCAAGTACTATGCAGGCATTTCCTACAACCATTAAGCTGGTAATCGTATCTTTGATAATAAGCCTTATATTAGGGCTGATATTTGCCGTATTTGCATTATCCCGCAGCAGGATACTTAATACCATTTCAAGAGGATATGTGGCATTTATGAGGGGAATGCCGACGCTGGTGCTTATATTTATATTGTATTTTGTGGTTCCGGTGTATTTAAAGAAAGCAGGAATAGATACAAATTCATGGAGCAAGGATTCGTTTGTGATTGCAACATTGTCCTTGTCAGCGGCAGCAAATATGTCGGAGATGATGCGTTCAGCGTACCTGTCAGTAAGCCGTTATCAGTGGGAAGCTGCCTACAGCGTGGGAATGACAAGCCTTGAGGCATTTGTGAGGATAATTTTTCCGCAGGCGTTTGGAGTGGCAATTCCTAATCTTGGAAATAATATTATCCAAATTTTTAAATCCACATCACTTGCATTCTCAATAGGTGCACTTGATATTTTTGGGAAAGCAAAGTTGATAAGTAACAGGCTTTATGGTTTAAACAGGGCCGAGCTTTATCTAGGAGTGGCAGCCGTATATTGGATTGTATGTCTTTTGCTTGAATGGGTGACGAAACGTGCTGAAAAAGCGTATACCAAAGGCAGGGCGGGAAAAACAAACGAAGATATAAAAATCAGAAGGGAGAAGGGTAATGGATTTTAAATTTATCATACAGATGATTCCACAGATGATGCCTGCGCTTAAAAATACACTTATCATTGCATTTGTCTCAGCATTTTTTGGATGGATTTTTGGGTGTGTGATAGCTCTTATAAGGGTTAATAAAATAAAAATATTATCACAGGTATTTACAGTGTATGTATCCTTTATGAGAAGTGTTCCGCTAGTCATAATAATGTTTTTTACATACTTTGCAGTACCTACATTAATTGCATTTTACAAAATGGAACATGGTATTCCGGTAGCAAGTACAGCCGGAAACACAAGCCTTGTCTGTCCCATTGTTGCAATGAGCCTTTCGGAAGCCGCATTTGCCTCTGAAACCTTTAGGTCATCGCTTGAAGCCATTTCAAAAGACCAAATGGAAGCGGCAAAGAGTGTAGGCATGACAGGTATACAGGCTTATTTTAGGATAATTTTCCCACAGGCATTTATTATTGCACTTCCTAATATGGGTGGACTGTTTATAGGACTTATAAAGAGTTCCACACTGGCATATTATTCGGGGGTTGTTGAGGTGACAGGATTTGCATATACGCTTGCAAGCCCGACATATCAGTTTTTGGAGGCATTTTTTGTTATAGCCTTGCTTTATGAGGTACTTAGTTTTATTTTTTCAAAACTGTTTGGAATTTTAGAGAGGCATTTTGGAAGGTATAAGACAGGTATAGTATAAATGAAAAACAGTTTAGGAGTGGATTATTATGATTAAAGTGGAAAATTTGAAAAAAAGTTTTGGACAGAATGAAATTTTAAAGGGCGTGTCTATACAGGTGGAGCATGGCGAGGTAACGGTAATAATAGGTCCAAGCGGCTCTGGAAAGACGACTCTGTTAAGGTGTATTAATTTTTTGGAGAAAGCTGACGAGGGCAAGCTGACAGTAGGGGATTTGACAGTGGATTTAAAAAAATGTAGGAAAAAGGATATTCTTGCAGTCAGGAGAAAATGTGCTTTTGTATTTCAAAATTATAGTCTTTTCCAAAACAAAACAGCATTGGAAAACGTTATGGAAGGACTTGTGGTAGTGCAAAAAAAGCCAAAGGACGAGGCAAGAAAGATTGCAGAGGAAACCCTTGAGTGGGTGGGGCTTTCTGACAGGATGGATTATTATCCTGTAAATCTTTCGGGAGGACAGCAACAGCGAGTTGGTATAGCGAGGGCTGTTGCCCTATCTCCGGAGGTAATACTTTTTGATGAGCCGACATCAGCTCTTGACCCTGAGCTTGTTGGGGAGACGTTGGAGCTTATAAAGAAAGTCACTCAAAAGGGAATTACAATGATTGTTGTAACTCATGAAATGGCATTTGCACAGGATGTTGCAACACAGGTAGTCTTTATGGACGGTGGTATGGTTGTAGAAACCGGAACACCAAGGGAGCTTTTCAACCGACCCAAAAACGAAAGGACTAAACAATTTCTAGCTAGGATTATTCCGGAAGATACTACTTATTACATTTAGATGACAGAAGGTTAGGAGATAGATATGGAAAAAATTATTAAAGATAAAATCCGTGACACACGTGTGGGATTTTCTGATGCACAGGCAGGAAAAGCATCCCACCTTCGTGAATTGTCAAAGAAAAACTGTTTAAAAAATGCACACCGTACCTTTGAGCAGGGTATTCAGTGTGTACAAGTAAATAGCATGAATGCACTTATAAGTATACAGGATTCCGTTATGATAGTTCATGCGCCGTATGGATGTTCTGCGTGTGCAAGTTTAGGGGCTATTGAACGCCTAAATATTTATAAGCACCATATGGGTGAGGAGAGTGGGGAGAGTAGACTTATTTCGACCGCACTAGCGGAAAAAGAAGTCATCCTAGGTGGTGAAAAGCGTTTGGAGGAAACTATAAAGGAAGCAGTCAAACGTCATAATCCCAAAATAATATTTATACTAGCCTCATGTGCATCTGCGATTATAGGTGATGATATCGATGCGGTGGCTGACCGTATGCAGCAGGAATATAAGGATGTTGTATTTGTGCCTATCCACTGTGAGGGATTTAAGTCACGAAACCATGCGACAGGATATGACCTTGCGCTTAGTGCACTTCAAAATTATGTGATAAAGGACACTGTTTGTCCAAAAGAAAAAGGCTTGATAAATTTATTTGCTACCCATTCACTAAGCTATGCAGACCAGCTTGAAATGAAAAGAATGCTTCGTGCCATAGGATTAGAGGCAAATATATTGCCATATCATGCAACCTATGAAGATATAATGCGTATTCCAGCGGCTGAATACAATATTTCGGTATGTCAGATATTTGGTGATGAGTATATGGAATTTCTGCATGAAAAATATGGTACGCCATACACTGTTACGTGTATGCCGATAGGCTCTGACAGTACAGACAGGTGGCTTCGTTCAATAGCTAAGCTCTGTGGTAAGGAACAGGAGGCGGAAGCTTTTATACAAAAGGAACGTGCAGAGGTAAGTGAAGAAATAAATGAGATAAAGAAGAAAACATCAG
>CAYTGS010000058.1:0-11433 GCA_964437435.1 uncultured Roseburia sp. | reverse complement strand
TGTGCAATGATTGACACACTAATATCCTTTTGCCTATGGCAATTATAGCATACCCAAAGCCGAAAATCAATATACAAAATCATTTATTAAAATCCACTTTGATAGCATTACCACTTATATTTGAGCCAGCTTTGCCTTGTTCCCCATCGCATTGACAATAAAAGGCAAATGATGTAATATAGCCTCGTTGCTCTCACTAAATCCTGCAACAGGGAGGAGGTGACAGTCGTTATGAAAGAAATCCTCATTTCATTGTCCATATCCATAATTGGCGGAGTAGTATCTTACTATGTATGCAAATGGTTTGACGGTGAATAACCGACAGAGCAATTCAAGCCTAGTGGGTGCTTAGCCACTATAAAAGATAAGAAAAAGCCCTCAACTGTACTCACAATACGGTTGAGGGCTTTGTTCTTTGTCGTTATGATATCCTCATATCATTACTATCTGTAACAAAGTATATCATACACCGAACCGAAAATCAATATACAATTTCCACTCACCGTTTTCTGAACAAATGTTATATAAAATCAGGATAACAAAATATACAACATTTGTTCGACTTTTGTTTATTAAAGTCCATGGTTAAACAAAGCAATAATTATATCGCCCGACTTCCAACGCATTGACAATAAAAGACAAATGATGTAATATAACCTCGTTGCTCTCACTAAATCCTGCAACAGGGAGGAGGTGACAGTCGTTATGAAAGAAATCCTCATTTCATTGTCCATATCCATAATTGGCGGAGTAGTATCTTACTATGTATGCAAATGGTTTGACGGTGAATAACCGACAGAGCAATTCAAGCCTAGTGGGTGCTTAGCCACTATAAAAGATAAGAAAAAGCCCTCAACTGTACTCACAATACGGTTGAGGGTTTTGTTCTGTTGCTGCCTATGCAATAGAACCTATATCACTTCACTTTATGAAGTAATTATAGCATACCCGAAGTTTAAAATCAATATACAAAATTCAAACAAAATTATAAAATATAAAAGCTTGTCTAAAAACATAATGACTCACTTTTTTCCCTCAACATCTTCCTTGGGAAGAAGCACATTTAAAAGAATAGCAACCACAGCGGCAGGCACAATTCCTGAACCGCCGAACACAAGCTGTATAGCCTGTGGTGCACTTGAAAGAATACTTGAGTTAGCTCCAATTCCATAACCGAGACCGAGTGAGACGGAAACGATTGAAAGGTTTCTCGCTGTAAGAGGCTCCTTTGTGATTAACTGAATTCCGCTTACAACAATTGATGAAAACATCATAACTGCGGCACCGCCTAAAACAGACTGGGGCATAATTGAAACAAGGGCTCCAAGCTTAGGAATAAGACCGCATAGAATAAGGAATATCGCACCCATCGAAAGAGCAAATCTATTAACTACTTTAGTCATTGATACAAGTCCGACGTTCTGGCTGAATGAAGTATTGGGTAAAACACCAAAAAGCGCGGCAAGTGATGAACCGATACCGTCACAGATAACACCGCCTGAAAGCTCCTTGTCAGTAGCCTCCCTATCCATTCCGCCCACGACAACGCCTGAAATGTCACCAACTGTCTCAACGGCAGTAACAATGAACATTACCAGTACAGGAAGTATGGCTCTTGCATCAAATATAATATCAACAGGCATGAATTTAGGAATTGCAAACCATTTAGCCTGAGCAACCTTATCCCAATTAATAACCCACGATTTGGTATATTCAACTCCGTCAGCAGTAACGCCGGTTGTGGGAAGAACGGCAGCCATAATCATTGCGACAATGTAACCTGCAATAATTCCTATAAGTATTGAAGATGAACTAAGAAAACCCTTGGATGTATGTTTTACGGCAAGAATAACTATAAGTACGAATAATGCAAGTAAAAGGTTTTCAATTGAACCAAAGTCATTGGCACTGCTCCCACCGCCGAATGAATTGACACCGACAGAAATAAGGCTGAGTCCGATTGATAAAACAACGGTTCCAGTAACAATAGAAGGGAAAAATTTTCTAAGTGGTTTTAAAAAGAAACCAAGAACAGCCTCCAGAAGACCTCCTATAATTGAGGCACCCATAATCGCACCATAGGCAATTATACCGCCACCCATTGTTGATGCAACTGAACTAAAAACACCAATAAATCCGGAAGAAGTACCCATTATAATAGGAACCTTTCCACCGATTGGGCCAATCGAAAAGAGCTGAATAAGTGTTACAATACCGGCAATAAGCATGGCATTTTGAAGAAGGCTGACTTGAAGTTCGGCAAATTCGCCTCCGGCAATGCCACAGGAACCAGTGATGATAAGCAAAGGAGTAAGATTTCCAACAAACATTGCAAGAACGTGCTGTAACCCAAGGGGAATTGCCTGCTTTAGAGGCATTTTGCCTTCAAATTGAAATGCCTCATCCGCTAATTTGAATTCTTTTTTCATTAATACATTTCTCCTATCACAAAATTATTTTACAATTATGAGTGACCTAAACATTATAACAGAAAATGGAAGTGTAGTAAAGATTTGAAATTTGCTAAAAAAGATGTAAAATATAAATTGGATAATATTATTAAATAGGCGATAATGCCAGATAGGAGAAAAATGGGACAGACATTATACCTTGAATGTAATTCTGGAATCAGTGGGGATATGACGGTTGCGTCACTCCTTGATTTGGGTGCTGATAAAGATATGCTTATTAAAGTGTTAAAGAGTATGCCTGTGGACGGATTTGATATAGAGATTAGCAGGGTGAAAAAAGCAGGGCTTGATATATGTGATTTTAATGTGAAGCTTGATAAGGAGCATGAAAATCATGATCACGATATGGAGTATCTCCACGGACACGAGCAAGAACATCATCATGAGCATGACCACGAACACGAGCATGAACAAGAACATCATCATGAGCATGACCACGGACACGAGCAAGAACATCATCATGAACACAGGGGTCTGCATGAGATACAGCATATAATTGAAAATACTAAAATGAGTATAAGAGCGAAGGAATTATCCCTTCGTATTTTTAACATCCTTGCTCAGGCAGAGGCAAAGGCTCACGGGGTGGAAATAAATAATGTTCATTTCCATGAAGTAGGGGCTGTTGACTCAATAGTGGATATTGTGTCGGTAGCCGTATGTCTTGATAATCTTGATATAACCAACGTAATAGTTCCATATATGTGCGAGGGCAGTGGAACAATACGCTGTCAGCATGGTATTCTTCCAATTCCGGTTCCGGCAGTTGCCAATATTGTACAGATGAATGGTTTACAGTTAAAATTGACAGACGTAATGGGTGAGCTTGTAACACCCACAGGAGCAGCGATTGTGGCGGCGGTAAGGACAAGCGATAGATTGCCGGAAAAATTTAAGATAAAAAAGCTTGGAATGGGAGCTGGAAAAAGAAATTATGAACGTCCAAGTATATTGAGGGCAATGCTTATAGAGGCAGATAATGAAAAGAACAATGATTATATCTATAAGCTTGAGACAAATATTGATGACTGTACAGGTGAAGCCTTGGGCTTTACAATGGATTTGCTGCTTGAAAATGGGGCAAGGGATGTTCATTACACACCTGTATTTATGAAAAAAAACAGACCTGCATATCTGCTCACTGTCATATGTACGGAGGATAAGGTTGACATATTGGAAAATATTATTTTTAATGAGACTACTACAATCGGGATTAGACGGATTAAAATGGAAAGAACAATTCTCGAACGAGAAAATGAGCTTGTTGAATTAAGTATAGGAAAATTGAATGTTAAAAAATGTGTACTTCCAAACGGAGTTGTTAGAAGATATCCTGAATATGAAAACATGGCAGAGCTTGCAAGAAGGAATAATATGTCAATACAGGATGTTATGACAAGATTTAACAAGGATATATAGAATGGGGGATTAAAATGCATTATAATTCTATAGATGATAAGCTTGCGCAGTTAAAAAAATATTTACAGGAGCTTGGAAGCGTTGCAATAGCTTTTTCGAGCGGAGTTGATTCAACTTTTTTATTAAAAGTGGCACATGATGTTTTGGGGGATAATGCGATTGCTGTTACCGCCAGGTCATGTTCATTTCCAAAGCGAGAGCTTGAAGAAGCCATATCCTTTTGCGATAAAGAGGGCATAAGGCATTTTATATGTGATTCAGAGGAATTGGAAATAGAGGGATTTAGCAATAATCCTCCAAACCGCTGTTATTTATGTAAAAGGGAGCTTTTTGAAAAGATAATAAATATTGCCAGGGAACAAAACATTGCATATGTGGCAGAAGGCTCGAATATGGACGATAATGGCGATTACCGTCCCGGATTAGTTGCCGTTTCAGAGCTTAAGGTGAAAAGCCCATTGCGAGAAGTAGAGCTTACAAAAGCTGAAATTCGAGCCTTATCTAAAGGGCTTGGACTTCCTACATGGGATAAACAGTCTTTTGCGTGTCTATCCTCCCGTTTTGTGTATGGGGAGAGTATTACAGAGGAAAAATTAAATATGGTGGATAAAGCAGAACAACTATTACTTGATATGGGATTTCATCAAATTCGTGTACGAATTCATGACAGGCTCGCAAGGATTGAGGTTATGCCTGATGAGTTTGAGAAGTTAATTGAAAAGAAAAACAGAGAAGAAATAGTTTCAAAGCTTAAATCTTATGGCTTTACATACGTAAGCATGGATTTGGCTGGATATCGTATGGGAAGTATGAATGAAACTTTGGATAAATGATAGTAAGTGAGGTATTTTATGATTAAAAAGTATATTTTTGGCACACCATTTGAGACAGAGGCGGTTGTGGAAAAGCTTACGGCACAGGAGGGGTGTAATGACCTTGGAGGAGGTCGGGTTTCATTAAATGACGGTTTTAAATTTACGTTAACTATGAGCAGTGATGACGTTGTATACGGACTTGGCGAGGCTATAAGGGGAATAAATAAGCGTGGCTTTGAATATATAAGCAACTGTGCTGATGACCCAAACCATTCTGAGGATACAGTGTCCTTGTATGGTGCGCACAACTTTATTATAGTTTCAGGTAAAAAACACATAGGATTTTTCTTTGATTATCCTGATAAAATTAGATTTGATGTGGGATATACTAAAAGGGACATTTTGGAAGTGACCTGCGAAAGGGCAGACCTTTATGTTTTTGTTATCACAGGCGAAAGCGCATATGACGTGACAAAACAGTTCAGGAAGATTATTGGAAAGAGTTATGTTGCTCCTAAATATGCCTTTGGCTTTGGACAGAGCCGTTGGGGATATAAGAGCGCAGAGGATATAGATAATGTTGTAAGGGGTTATAGAAATAACAATATTCCAATTGACATGGTTTATCTGGATATAGATTATATGCAGGATTATAAGGATTTTACTGTAAATACGGAAAGATTTCCTGACTTTAAGGACTTTGTAGCTAAAATGAAAAAGGAGCACATTCATCTAATTCCAATAATTGACGCAGGCGTTAAAATTGAGAAAGGCTATGATGTTTATGAGGAAGGCGTAGAAAAGGGTTATTTCTGTAAGCGTGAGGATGGCTCTGATTTTATTGCGGCGGTTTGGCCAGGTTGGACTCATTTCCCTGATTTTCTGAATAAAGCTGCAAGAGAATGGTTTGGCAATAAATACAAGAGACTTATGGATATGGGAATTGACGGCTTTTGGAATGATATGAACGAGCCGGCAATATTCTATTCTAAGGAGGGCGTGGACGGAGTAAACGAGGCTATTGTTGATTATGCAAATGAGCTTATGTCAAAGACTGATGATACGCTTTCGGACGATAAGAATTTTGACAATATTCTGGATGCGGCTAATGCATTGCCAAATGAGGTTAGGGGAAGACTTGATAATATTCAGAATAATCCAGATGACTATAAACGCTTTTACCACAATGTTGACGGGAAAATGGTAAGACATGACCTTGTGCACAATATTTATGGCTATAACATGACAAGGGCAGCAGGCGAGGCATTTGAAAAATTTTCACCTGACAAGCCCATATTAATGTTTTCACGTTCATCATATATCGGAATGCATAGATACGCAGGTATTTGGACGGGGGACAATAAATCATGGTGGTCACATCTATTGCTTAATTTGAAGATGATGCCGTCGCTAAATATGTGCGGTTTTATCTATAGCGGAGCTGATATTGGCGGTTTTGGCTGTAATACTTCAAGAGACCTTGTTCTTCGCTGGCTTGCCCTGGGAGTATTCACACCGCTTATGCGTAATCATTCCGCACTTGGAACGAGGGAACAGGAATGTTACCAGTTTGAGAATGTAGAGGATTTTGCACATGTAATAGGTGTCCGTTATAGGCTTATTCCATATATTTACAGTGAATATTTAAAGGCTGTAAAGAATGACGATATGTACTTTAAGCCGCTTGGATTTGAATATCCCAATGACAAGAGGGCGGTGGAGACGGAAGACCAGCTTTTTATTGGAAATGAGATAATGATTGCTCCTGTTTATACCCAGAATGTGTCAGGAAGATTTGTTTATCTACCGGAGGATATGAAATTTGTAAAGTTTATGCCTGACGGAACAATATACGAGGAAGAACTTTCAAAAGGTAATCATTATGTAGATGTGGAGCTGAATGAAGTACCGCTTTTTGTAAGGAAAAATAAGTGTATACCTGTTGTTGACGTTGCAAAATCAGTTGATGAAATTGATATGAATACAATAAGGTATATTGGTTACAATGGCGCAGAGTATATAATGGAAGCGTGACAATAATATTGATGATTGGAGAATAATCATATGAAAAATATACTTGTGGTAGTAGATATGCAAAAGGACTTTATTGACGGGGCGCTAGGAACTAAAGAGGCGGTTTCGATAGTTGACAGTGTAGCGGAGACGGTAAAGGGATTTAATGGGGAGGTTGTGTTTACAAGGGATACCCATTTTGACAATTACATGGAGACACAGGAGGGCAAAAACCTTCCGGTTCCCCATTGTATTAAGGGAACTGAGGGCTGGCAGCTTGATAAGAAATTAGAGGTGTTAAAAACTGATGACATGAAAGTGTTTGATAAGCTTACATTTGGTTCTGTGGAGCTTGCAGAGTATCTAAAATCAGTAAAAGACCTTGAAAGCGTAACGTTAATCGGATTATGTACAGATATATGTGTAATCTCAAATGCCCTTCTGATAAAGGCAAATTTACCTGAAATAAAGATAAGCGTTATTGAGAAATGTTGTGCAGGAGTTACACCACAAAGCCATAAAAACGCAATCGAGGCAATGAAAATGTGCCAGATTGAAATTGCTTAGATTTTAGATATTTAGATAATGTCGGAGGTAGATTTTGCATCATGGAAAATACAATGAATTTATTCAGGGTGGCGGCAACTACTCTAAAGGTTCACATTGGAAATGTGACAAAAAACTGTGAGGAGATAAAGGCTGTCATTGATTTCATGTATGACAAGGCAGACTTGATAGTTACCCCTGAGCTTTCCCTTACGGGTTATACCTGCGCTGATTTATTCGCAAACAGACGGCTTTTGGAAATGTCTGTAAAGGGATTGATTGACATAACTGATTACACTAAAAAATATGGTGAAAACAGTGCGGCGATTGTTGTGGGATGTCCTGTGGAAAAGGATGGTGAGCTTTTTAATGTTGCTGCTTTTATCCAAAATGGGAAGCTCATAGCCCTTGTACCAAAGACATATCTCCCCAATTATGGCGAATTTTATGAGAAAAGGTGGTTCACCGCAGGAGAATATGATGTCACAGACATTATGCTTTCTGACGGCAACAGGGCTGTAAATGTGCCCTTTGGAAATAATGTTATTATTGAAATGGGCAGTGAACGCAAGGTAAAGCTTGGCATAGAAATCTGCGAGGACGCATGGGCACCGGTATCTCCAGGAAGGCTTCTTGCCTTAAATGGGGCTGAGATTATCCTAAACCTTTCAGCTTCCAATGAGGTTATCGGAAAGGCACAGTATAGGAGAAATCTAATCGGAAGCGTATCTTCCGGATGTATCTGCGGTTATGTATATGTTTCCGCAGGGAGATATGAGTCCACATCTGACCTTGTATTTAGTGGTCATAACCTTATGTATGAAAACGGAAAGCTGATAGGTGAGCTTAAGCCGTTTGAAAAGTCACTTGACATTAATGTGTCGCTTGCGGACAACACTATTATTAGGGATTTTAACCTTACTAAAATTAGACATGACAGGCTTGCAAACAAGACTTTTTCTGATTGTAAAAAATATTTTTACAATCGCATTTATACAACACTTGAATGTAAAAAAGAGCTTATGGAAAATAAAAATATCCTTGCAAAAGTATCAATTACTCCATTTGTGCCGTCTAGGAACCGCAGGGAGAGAAGCCTTGACATATTTAACATGCAGGTTGCGGGATTACAGAGACGTATTGAGGCGACAAAGAGCAAATGTATAGTTGTGGGTGTTTCGGGAGGGCTTGATTCGACACTTGCACTGCTTGTATCAGCACAGGCTGTAAAGAATTTAGGACTGAAATCTACAACAGTCATGGGAATAACAATGCCGGGCTTTGGAACTACAAGGCGCACGAAGGATAATTCTCATGAACTTATGAAATACCTTGGCTGCGACATAAAGGAGATAAGCATTGTCAATTCGGTTCGCCAGCACTTTAAGGATATAGGACAGGATGAAAATGTGCATGATATAACATATGAGAATTGTCAGGCAAGGGAGCGCACCCAGATTTTAATGGATGTTGCTAATAAGAATAATGGTTTTGTAATAGGAACGGGGGATTTATCGGAGCTTGCCCTTGGCTGGTGTACCTACAACGGAGACCACATGAGTATGTATGCGGTGAATACAAGTATTCCCAAAACCCTTGTCCGTACCCTTGTAGATGAGATAGGTCACAATATGGCGGAAAACGGATTTGACGGAATGGAGAAGGTTATAGAGGATATTATAGATACACCCGTGAGTCCAGAGCTCCTCCCCCCAAATCCAGACGGAACCATAGCCCAGAAGACAGAGGACACAGTAGGCTCATATATTTTACATGATTTCTTCCTATATTATACGTTGAGATACGGAATGACCCCTTATGAAATTCGTACCCTGTGCAAAGAGGCGGTTTCCCAAAGCAATGAATATAAATTTAGTGACGAAGAAATTTTGAAATGGCAAAAAGTATTTTACACAAGGTTTTTCAGGCAGCAATTTAAGAGAAACTGTATGCCGGATGGCGTAAAGGTTGGCTCCGTTTCGGTAAGCCCCAGGGGGGATTTGAGGCTCCCTTCGGAGATTGAATTTGAAGATTTTATATAAATATCAGGCTGAGAACATGAGAAAGCTTAAATTAATAGCTACGAGAATAATTAAAGATATTAAAGACTTAAAAATAGCAATTTTGGCATTTGTGATATACAGCATTATAATAAGGAAGATATTCAAAGCCTTTTGCCCTCTACTTATCATAACGGGATTTCCCTGTGCGGGATGTGGGATGACAAGGGCGGTGTATTGTCTGGTGACATTGCAGCTTAAGAGGGCTATAAGCCTTAATCCTGCTTCACCGCTATGGCTTATGTTTGTAATATGGTTTATGTGGAATAGATACGTCTGTGGAATATTTAATAAAAAGAAAACCACGATATTCCTTTCGGTTGTGTGCATAATTACGCTGATAATATACATATACCGAATGATAAACTTTTTCCCAGGGCATCCGCCTATGGTATATTACAAAAATAATATAATCAGGTGGTTGCTGTTGCACAGATAACTAAAATTATGTCAACAATTGTTGTAAACAGGTTGCAAGTCAAATATATATTATGTTAAAATACGAATGTGAGGCTTTAAGCTTCAATTGCATTTGGGAGGAAAAGTGATGGATAACAACAATAGTAATTTCTACGGTCAGGATAACTCAAATAGTGAACAGAGCCAGTTTGGTCAGCAGTATCAGCAGGGACAGACGTATCAGCAGGATTTGTCCCAAAAAGCGGAACAGCAGCCGTACCAACAGCCGTATCAGCAACAATCATACCAGCAGCAGACCTATCAGCAGCAGCCGTACCAACAGCAATATCAACAACAGCCTTATATACAGAACGAATATAAGGAAAATGAAAGCGGATTGGAGGAGCCTGTAAGTTTTGGAGAATGGATGCTGACAATGCTTCTCATGTATATTCCCTGTGTTAATATCATAATGATTTTTGTATGGGCATTTGGAAGCGGAGCTAAAAAGAGTAAATCAAACTATTTCAAAGCAGTATTGACATGGGCGGTAATCAGTATTGTGGTAAGCGTAGTGATTATTGTAGCAGTTCTACTTTTACCAACATCTTTTGTGGAAAACTTCTAAAAATAAAAAAGTTGTTCTAATTTTGACATTTCGATTGGAAAAAATTCTCTAAAAATGATATCTTACCTATAACATGAAAACACAGTAAGGCATTTCTCTATATGCCTTGCTGTCGTGTTTATGTATTGTCAAAATGGCTATGTTGAAAAAAACTTTCAACTGTGTTAGATTAAAGGAGAAAGATATGGTAAATGTTGAAACAAATTTAGCGTCAGCAATTATGGTTGCAGAAGGCAATAAGACAAAACTTGATGAGTATATCAAAATATTACTTTCAGACAAACAGATACTTGCAATGATAATGAAGTATGCGTTGGAAGAATTTAGAGAATACCCAATACCAGAAGTTATAAGCCGTATTTGCGATGATGTTGAAGTTGCTACAGTACCGTTGTCTCCGGGACAAATAAATATGGGCAAGGTGAGGGGGACGTTGACGGAGGACAGTGTACCAAATGAGGGCAGGATTATTTACGACATTAGATTTACGGCAAAATACGGTGACGAATACATTACAATACTTATCAATATTGAAGCACAGAGAAGTACTAAAAAATCCAAACTTGGATATCATCTTGACAACAGGATTATATTCTACCTTGCAAGAATGATATCGGCGCAGAAACAGACGGAATTCTTTAACAGCGATTATGACAGCATAAAAAAGGTAAGAAGCATATGGCTGTGTATGGATGCAGAGGATGACGGTGACTCCATAAATGAAATATATATGACGCAAAAATGCGTATTTGGAAAAAGCGAGGATTTCAAAAATCTTGACCTGATGAAAGCTGTTGTAATTCATATCCGTGAAAATGAGAATGTGGATGAATCGAAGAATGAGCTTATAGCGATGCTTGAGGATTTACTGTCAAAGGAAAATGGTGAAATAAAGAAAGAAAAGCTAAAAAATAAGTATGGACTTATAATGACACAGGAATTGGAAGGGAAGGTGAATGTAATGTGTAATTGGAGTGAGGCTATTGAGGAAAGAGGGGAAAGGAGAGGACAGAAAATAGGAATTGATATGGGCATTATAAAATCCAAAGTTGAATTAATTACGAAAAAAATCCAAAAGAACA
>CAYTGS010000057.1:0-11925 GCA_964437435.1 uncultured Roseburia sp. | reverse complement strand
TTTTCCATGGCCACCCTCTGCCGTGCCTCCCCCCCCAAACCACCCAGTCCCTTCTCAGGTATACCTGGGCACAAGCTGGAATAGAAGCCCTCTTTCTTGAGCATGATCAGCAGGGAGCCCCAGCCCAGGAGCACCGCAGAGAAGAAGAGGTTCTCCAGCACAGCAGTGCAGGCCATCCACCAGCGCCTGTTATAAGCCTGCTTCAGCGTGGGGGATAAGGCTATATCCAGGGTGGAGCTTTACGTGGCAGATATTGATGGAAAGCTTGTAGCTTCGACTAGGAACAATGGAAACAGTTTTGAAAATTCAGTACTTGAGTTTGTCAGGTCGGCGGCAGACAGCCAGGAAATACAGGGATGCCAGTTCTTTAAGATTTATGATGAACAGCAGCTTGAATATATACTTATAGCTAGCGATGCGGGTGAGAATGCATATATGGTTGGTAAACTGGCGGCATTCCAGCTCCAAAATCTTATGGTTGCTTATAAGGAAAGATTTGATAAGGATAATTTTATCAAGAACCTGTTGCTTGACAATCTTCTTTTGGTGGATATTTACAGCCGTTCCAAGAAGCTTCACATCCAGACTGATGTTAAGAGGGTGGTGCTTATAGTGGAATCACCAAACGGAAAGGATGCCAATATCCTGGAAAAGGTAAGGGAGAATTTTGGGCAAAACGGAAAGGATTTTGTCACGGCGGTCGATGAAAATAATGTCATTGTGGTTAAGGAAGTTTCTGACAATGAAAGTAACCGTGATATTGATAAATATGCAAGGTCGATTGAGGAAAGCCTTATAAAGGACGGAATTAAGGAGGTCCATATTTCATACGGTACAAACGTAAAGGAAATAAAGGAAGTCAGCCGTTCCTACAAAGAGGCCAAGATGGCTCTTGATGTGGGCAAGATTTTCTTTGCTGAGAGGGATATTATTGCCTACAGCGAGCTTGGAATTGGAAGACTTATTTACCAGCTTCCAATTCCACTCTGTAAAATGTTTATAAAAGAGATTTTCGGCGGTAAGAGCCCGGATGATTTTGACGAGGAGACGCTTACCACTATCAATAAATTTTTTGAAAATTCATTAAATGTATCAGAGACCTCAAGGCAACTGTTTATACATAGAAATACACTTGTCTACAGGCTTGATAAGCTTCAAAAGAGCACAGGACTTGATCTTAGGGTATTCGAGGATGCCATTACATTCAAGATTGCACTTATGGTTGTCAGGTACATGAAATATATGGAGTCATTTGAATACTAAAGCACAAGGAGAGAATTAGTGAAAAGTAGAACGAGAAAAAAGCGCACTTGGCTGGATGACAATGAACCGGCTATAATAATGGAACACGTAAGCAAGTCATATACGGCTGGTATTCCAGCATTAAACGATGTGACAATGCATATAAATAAAGGTGAATTTGTATTTATAGTAGGAGACAGTGGTTCTGGTAAATCCACATTAATTAAGCTTTTGCTTAGGGAGCTTCGTCCAACATCAGGCAAAATTATTGTAAACGGAATCGATGTTGAAAGGCTTCGCCGCAGGGCGGTACCTAAGTTTAGGAGAAAGCTGGGGGTTGTATTCCAGGATTTCCGCCTTTTGAAAGACAGAAACGTATATGAAAACGTGGCTTTTGCGCAGCGAATTATCCAAATGCCGGGGCGTGAGATAAGGAAAAATGTCCCTTCAATGCTCTCAATGGTAGGGCTTGCAGGAAAATATAAGGCTAAGCCTAAGCAGCTTTCAGGCGGTGAGCAGCAACGTGTCGCTTTGGCAAGGGCACTTGTAAACAAGCCTGAAATTCTTCTCGCCGATGAGCCTACAGGAAACCTTGATCCCAAAAATTCATGGGAAATTATGAACCTTCTTGAAAAGGTAAACAATAATGGAACAACTGTCTTGGTAGTCACACACAATCGTGAGATTGTCAATGCCATGCAAAAAAGGGTTATCACAATGAAGAAAGGCATCATTGTAAGTGATGAGGAAAAGGGTAGTTATATAGATGAGGATTAGTACTTTATTTTACTGCATTAAGCAGGGAATACGAAATATATTCAAAAATAAATGGTTTACGCTGGCTTCAGTGGCAACCATTTCTGCTTGTCTGTTCCTTTTCGGTCTGTTCTATGCCATACTAACAAATTTCCAAAATATGGTCAAGACGGCTGAGGAGGGGGTATCGGTAACTGCGCTTTTGGAAGAAGGATTAAGTGACGACAGGGTGCAGGAGATATCAAACATGATATCAAGGAGAGATGAGGTTAAGGAGTCAGTATATGTATCGGCTGATGAAACATGGGAAAAGTTTGCTGAGGAGAATAATTTTGGAGATATAAGTATATTTACAGAAAATCCACTTGCAGACTGTGCCCACTTTGAGATTTATATGAGTGATGTCTCAAAGCAGGCGGAGCTTGTTTCTTATCTTGAGTCTATTGAAGGGGTGAGAAAGGTCAACCAGTCGGCGGTTACAGCTAATACACTTACGGGTGTCAATAAGATTATAAGTTATGTTTCCGTTGGAATTATTATTATATTGTTCCTTGTATCCATATTCCTCATAAGCAATACAGTTACAATTGGTATTTCGGTGAGAAAAGAGGAGATACAGATAATGAAATATATCGGTGCCACTGATTTCTTTACGAGGGCACCAT
The DNA here is from genome assembly GCA_964437435.1 of uncultured Roseburia sp. Taxonomy (GTDB): domain Bacteria; phylum Bacillota; class Clostridia; order Lachnospirales; family Lachnospiraceae; genus COE1. The sequence continues at coordinate 9,262 of CAYTGS010000057.1, read as the reverse complement.
TCGTTATAGAAGGTATTATTATTGGATTTATCGGCTCGTTGATACCTTTGGCGGCTATTTATTTTATATATAATGAGGCAATGATATATGTGGCAAGCAGATTTCCTTCACTGTCACAGCTTATGCAGTTTTTGCCAATAGAGACGGTATTTTCAAATCTTGTACCTGTTTGTATAGCCCTTGGCGTAGGTATTGGATTTTTGGGAAGCTTTACAACAGTCAGAAAGCACCTTAGTGTCTAGTTCTAGGGAGGAATTATGCAGTATAGGCAATTTAACAGGAAATCTTCAAAAAGGGTAGCGTTGCTCATGGTGGTTACATTGCTTGTAACTGCCATGTTTGCGGGAGCGTGCCCTTTTGTCAGTAAGGCGGATACCGTTTCCGACCTTAAAAAGAGCATACAGGAAAAACAAAATGAGATAAGCGCAGTGCAGAACCAAAAGAACCAGCTCCAATCTGGGCTTACAGATGTAAAATCTATTATAAGCGACCTTGAAAAAACTAAAAGTGACCTTACCGCATATGTAACTCAGCTTGACGCAAACCTTACAGAGGTACAGAATAAGATTACCGAGCTTAACCAGCTTATTTCTGACAAGGAGGATGAGATAGTTGAGACAAAGGCTGAACTTGAGGATGCGATTGCCAAGGAAGAAGCACAGTATGAGGCAATGAAGCTGAGAATTAAGAGTATGTATGAAAGAGGGGATAACTTCTATCTTGAAGCCATTCTCAGTTCAAAATCATATGGGGATATGATAAACAGGGCAGATTATATTGAGAGGCTGTCTGAATCAGACAGACGTATTCTTGATGATTTCAAGACTACAAGGGAATACGTGGAGGTTTGTAAGGAACAGCTTGAAACAGAGGAGGAGCTTTTAGAGGAGGCAAAAAAGGATGTAGAGGAGGAGGAAGCATCCTTAGAGAGCCTTATTGCCGAAAAGGAACAGCAGATAAGCGTCTATGAGGCGGATATCAGCAATCAGGAACAGATTGTAAAGGAATATGAGGCGGAGATTGCGGCACAGAATGCGGAAATTGCCGCATTGGAGAAGGCGGCTAAAGAGCTTGAAACCCAGCTTGCAAATGCCAGTAAAACCACATATGACGGTGGGATGTTTACATGGCCTGCCCCATCTTATACAAGAATTTCAGATGATTATGGAAATCGTATTCATCCTACGCTTGGCGTGGAAAAGTTCCATAATGGAATTGATATGGCGGCACCGGGAGGCTCGCCGATACTTGCAGCCTACAGTGGTACGGTTGTTGCAGCAGCATACAGCTCCTCAATGGGAAATTATATTATGATTGACCATGGAAGCAATCTCTACACAATATACATGCACGCATCAGCTCTTTATGTGTCAGCAGGTGCAACCGTTACTAAGGGGCAAACGATAGCGGCAGTGGGTACAACAGGAAGGTCTACGGGAAACCATTTGCATTTCAGCGTGCGTTTAAATGGAAGCTATGTAAGCCCGTGGAGTTACTTGAAATAGATTTATCTTTTTTTAGAAAGGCTTGAAAATGGAAAGTGAAAATAAAAAGAATTACCTCTGGGGACTTTTAACCGGAGTTGTCGTTACTCTCATGATTGTTATTTTGGTTGGAAGCTGTATAAACATTTATACTAAAATATTAAAGGCATCAAGAACCACCAATACATCATCAGCAGAGAGCATAACTGATACCAGTGTGAACCAAAAGCTTGGAATACTTGAAGATACAATACAGCAGTATTTTTGGAAGGATGTTGACGAGGAAGCTTTGGAGGATGGACTATATAAGGGGCTTTTAGAGTCACTCGATGACCCCTACAGTGTTTATTATACAGAAGAAGAACTTATAGCAATGCAGGAGCAGACTGAAGGTGTATATTACGGTGTGGGTGCATATATAAGCCAAGATACTGAATCGGGATATGTGAGGATAAGCGGAATTATTAAGAATACACCTGCCGAGGAAAGCGGACTTATGCCGGATGATTATATTTATATGGTAGACGGTGAGGAGATGTACGGACAGGACAGCTCATATGTGGTGAGTAAGATAAAAGGCGAGGAGGGGACTTATGTAACGATATCCGTTTTACGTGACGGTGAATCCGAGCCTATAGATATTTCAGTCGAGCGAAGAAAGATTGAAAGCCCTACTGTTGAATATGAAATGTATGATGACGGTATGGCATATATCCAGATTACTGAGTTTGACCTTGTAACCTCAAGCCAGTTTGAAGAGGCTTATAATCAAGCAAAGTCTGACGGAATGAAAGGGCTTATCATTGATCTTAGAAGCAATCCGGGCGGAAACCTTTCTACAGTATGTGATATTGCAAGGGAAATTTTGCCCAAGGGTCTTATTGTTTATACTGAGGACAAATACGGGAAGCGTGAGGAATATACCTGTGACGGCAAAAACGAGATACAGGTGCCTTTGGTAGTCCTTACCAACGGATACAGTGCAAGTGCATCGGAAATCCTTGCTGGTGCTGTGAAGGATTACGGTATTGGAAAGCTTGTGGGAACTACCACATATGGCAAGGGTATTGTGCAGAAGGTTATTAATCTTTCGGACGGTACGGCAGTAAAGCTTACGGTGAGCAGTTATTTCACACCGGCGGGAAATAATATCCATAAGATTGGTATAGAGCCTGACGTGGAGGTTGAGTTTGACGCTGATTTGTATAAGGACGGAATTGATAACCAGCTTGAAAAGGCAAAGGAAGTATTGGCTGAAATGGTCAACGAATAGAAAGGAATGACGAAAGAATGGATTTAAAGGGACGAAATTTTTTAACACTTAAGGACTTCACGGCTGAGGAGATTACTTATTTAATAGATTTGGCGGCAGATTACAAGGATAAGAAGAAGAAGGGGATACCCCACGATACATTGAGGGGGAAGAATATTGCCCTTATATTTGAAAAAACAAGCACACGTACACGCTGCTCCTTTGAGGTGGCAGCCCATGACCTTGGTATGGGAACAACGTACCTTGATCCGTCAGGCTCACAGATTGGCAAGAAAGAGTCAATAGCTGATACTGCAAGGGTTCTGGGCAGAATGTACGAGGGTATTGAATACAGGGGATTTGAGCAGTCGATAGTGGAGGAGCTTGCAAAATATGCCGGAGTACCAGTATGGAACGGACTTACAAATGAGTACCACCCCACACAGATGCTTGCTGATATGCTTACGATAAGAGAACATTTCGGACATTTAAAGGGCATTAGACTCACATATATGGGGGACGCTAGATACAACATGGGAAATTCCCTTATGATAGCCTGTGCTAAGCTTGGTATGCACTTTACAGCCTGCACCTCTAAGAAATATTTTCCAAACAAGGCGCTTGTGGCACAGTGTGAGGAATATGCTAAGGAATCAGGCGCAACAATCACCCTTACAGAAGACGTTAACGCAGGTACAAAGAACGTTGACGTTATCTACACAGACGTTTGGGTATCAATGGGAGAGCCTGAAAGCGTATGGGCAGAACGTATCAGGAGTTTGTCTCCATATAAGGTTACAAAGGCTGTTATGGAAAATGCAGGGGAAAATTCGATATTCCTTCACTGTCTCCCGGCTTTCCATGATTTAAAGACTAGGATAGGCAAGGAGCAGGGCGAGAAGTACAACTTCACAGAGCTTGAGGTAACAGATGAGGTATTTGAGTCTGAAAAATCACTTGTGTTTGATGAGGCAGAGAACCGCATGCATACAATCAAGGCTGTAATCGCAGCAACCCTCGGAGCCTGCTCTTAACAGTTACCTTAATTTATAATGATAAAGTCCAAATTTGCGGTTTGTTGGAGGAATATGAGAACAGAGGAAATCTTAAAAAAGCTCCGTGAGGCTAATGGTTTTGTCAGCGGACAGGAGCTTTGTGAATATTACGGCGTGTCGAGGACAGCCATATGGAAGTCAATAAAACAGCTTGAAAAAGACGGATATACGATAGAAGCCCAAAACAATAAAGGCTACAGACTAGTGGATGACAATGATATTGACGTATTTTCAAAGGTAGAGATAGAAAGCCATATGGATACGAGGTGGGTTGGAAGAAACATTGTATTCCATAAGGAAACAGGCTCGACAAACCTTGACGCAAAAAGGCTTGCAGATGAGGAAACGCCAACAGGAGCTTTGGTTGTTGCTGATATGCAGACGGCAGGACGTGGCAGACGTGGACGTGATTGGGTATCGCCCGCAGGAAAAGATATTTACATGACATTAATGCTAAGACCAGAGTGCAGACCCGAAAAGGCATCTGCACTTACTCTTGTAATGGCTCTTGCAGTTTTGGAGGCTATGCGTGAGTTTATGCCATTAGATAAGCCTATGGGGATAAAGTGGCCAAACGATATTGTCATAGATAACAAAAAGGCGTGTGGAATACTTACCGAAATGAGCGCAGAGCTTGACGGTATACATTATGTTGTCATAGGCGTTGGAATAAACGTAAACCAAACTGAATTTAGTGATGAGATTAGTAAAACCGCAACATCTATGTTTATTGAAAATGGAGATAAAATCAACCGCTCAAGGCTTGTTGCAAGGGTTATGCATTATTTTGAGAAGGATTATGAAATTTTTGAGAAAACTTGGAATTTGACAGGACTTGTGGATAAATACAACAAATATCTCGTCAATTGTGGAAAAGAGGTACGTGTCCTTGACCCAAAGGGTGAGTATGACGCTATAGCCGAGGGGATAAACGAAAACGGAGAGCTTATTGTCAGGCGTAAGGACAATGGCGAGACAGTTTTGGTCTATGCAGGAGAGGTGTCAGTAAGGGGAGTGTACGGTTATGCAATTTAAACATAAAATGAGTTTTTAAAGCTGCCTCGTCATTGGACGAGGTACCAAGGAGATTAGATGAAAGAAAAATCTGAACGCATAGTGCTTTGTGGTGCCAATGCCTATGAACAGAAATATTATTTTAATGAACAATTCAATGCAATTCCAGATTCGATAAAAGATGAGCTGCACGTGATATGTGTACTGTTTACTGAGGAAGTAGGCGGTGTGTTCACTATTGTGTTTGAGGAGGACGGAAGTGTAAGCATAGAGACGGACGCATACGAGGAGGATATACTTTATGACGAGATAGGGAGCGCACTTCTTGTAAAAGAAGTACAAAAGCACAGACAGGAGCTTTTTGAGTCCCTTGGTCTTTATTATAAGGTGTTTATTCTTCATGAGTCAGTTGATATTACGGATAATCCTTAAGTGTTTAAAACGAGTTTGAAGTTTTATTAAAGGGAGAAGTTACAATGGTTTTAGTAGTTGATGTTGGAAATACAAATATAACCTTTGGCGTGTATGATGAGAAAAAGCTTGTCACAACGTTTAGATTTATGTCAAAGACAGAGCGCACCTCTGACGAGTACGGCGTACTTATAACGGAGCTTTTGAACAAGAATAAGGTGGACGTGTCCAATATTGAGGGCGCAATAATTGCAAGTGTTGTACCTAATATAATGCATTCGCTTACGGGTGGCATTAAGAGGTATGTAACAGAAAAGCTTATTATAGTAGGTGCGGGAATTAAGACTGGAATAAAGGTAACAACTGAAAATCCAAAGCAGATTGGCGCAGACAGAATAGTTGATGCCGTTGCTGCCTATGAGCTTTATGGTGGACCGGTGCTAGTGCTTGACTTTGGAACAGCTACAACTTATGATTTGGTAAATGAGCAAGGTTGCTTTTGTGCAGGGATAACAGCACCAGGAATAAGGACATCAGCAAAGGCATTGTGGCAGGATGCCGCAAAGCTTCCTGAAATCGAGATTAAAAAGCCGGATTCAATACTTGCGCAGGAGACAATTTCAAGTATGCAGGCGGGAATTGTTTACGGACAGATAGGACAGACGGAATATATAATACAGCGTGTTAAAAAGGAAACGGGTTACGACAACCTAAAGGTTGTGGCGACGGGAGGTCTTGGACGCATAATAGCGGCTGAGACGGAGTTTATTCAGAAGTACAACAGCTCACTCACGTTGGAGGGACTTAGAATTATATATGAAAAAAACAACAGACAATAACAGACAGCTTAAAATAGGAGATGTTGTTCTTGAAAATAATGTGATACTTGCACCAATGGCAGGAGTAACCGACCTGCCATTTAGATTAATATGCAAGGAACAGGGTGCAGGATTAGTGTGCATGGAAATGGTAAGCGCAAAGGCGGTACATTACAACAATAAAAACACCGAAGATTTAATGGAAATCCACCCTGAGGAAATGCCGGTCTCACTACAGATATTCGGCTCTGAGCCTGATATCATGGCGGAGACGGCGGCTAGAATTGAGGAACGTCCCTATGCAATACTTGACATAAATATGGGCTGTCCGGTGCCAAAGGTTGTTAATAACCATGAGGGAAGCGCCCTTATGAAAAACCCGAAGCTTGCGGGGAAAATTATTTATGCGGTTTCACATGCTGTTAAGAAGCCTGTAACAGTTAAAATCCGAAAGGGCTTTGATGATGACAGTATAAATGCCGTGGAGATTGCAAAAATAGCAGAGGAAAACGGTGCGGCAGCAGTAGCAGTCCATGGAAGAACTAGGGAACAGTATTATTCGGGAAAGGCTGATTGGGATATTATAAGGAAGGTTAAAGAGGCGGTAAATATTCCAGTAATTGGAAACGGTGATGTGGTGGATGCGGTATCTGCTGGAAGACTTTTAGAGGAGACGGGCTGCGACGGAATTATGGTAGGCAGGGCAAGCCGTGGAAATCCTTGGATTTTTGGGGAGATAAACAGTTACCTTAATACGGGAATTATTCCCCAAAGACCTACAGCGGAAGAACTTTGCGATACCATATTAAAACATGCAAGGCTCCAGTTAAAATACAAAAACGAGTATATAGCGGTGAGGGAAATGCGAAAGCATGTGGCATGGTACACGGCGGGGTATCCCCACTCTGCAAAGCTAAGGCAGGCGGTAAATGAGATAGAAAGCTTTGATGAATTAGAAAAAATAGTGCGAGGCTTGACATCACCCCGATAAAAGGATATACTTAATTGTTCAAAAAGGATGCTAGTCAAAGTTGACATAATCAATATATTATTTTAAGAAAGGACATACACTCATGGAAGCAAAAAAGAATCTATTAACACGTGAAGGTCTTAAGAAATACGAGGATGAATTGCATGAACTCAAAGTAGTAAGGAGAAAAGAGGTTGCCCAGAAAATCAAGGAGGCAAGGGAGCAGGGCGACCTTTCAGAGAATGCTGAGTATGACGCAGCCAAGGATGAGCAGAGGGATATCGAGGCAAGAATTGAGGAATTGGAGAAAATCCTCAAAAACGTGGAGGTTGCCGATTTAGAAGAAGATGGACATAACCTAGAAAAAGTCAGTTTTGGTCTTGGTGTAAAGGTAAAGGATAACGAGTTTGGTGAGGATATGGACTTTAAGATTGTGGGCGCCACAGAAGCTAACAGCTTAAAGGGAAAGATTTCAAATGAGTCGCCACTTGGAAGGGCTTTACTTGGCGCTAAAAGAGGAGATGTAGTATCTGTAGAGGCACCGGTAGGCATGGTGGAATATACGATTTTGGATATTTATATGCCAGAACAAGATAGTAATGACAAGAAGTAGATTAACGGAGGATATAAAGTGGCACAGGAAAATAATAATCAGCAGGATGTAAACCAGCTATTAAAGGTACGCAGGGATAAACTTGAGGCATTACAGCAAGCTGGAAAGGATCCGTTTCAGATAACAAAGTATGACCAGACACACCACACGGATGATGCCAAGGCTCTATATACAGAGCATGAGGAAAAGCTCCTTGCAGGCAGAAAAGAGCCAGATGTTAAGGGCTTAGACGAACAGCAGGCAAAGGACGTGACAAACCAGGATTATAACGAGAGACGTGAAATCATGGATGCATCACCTATCAACGTATCAATTGCAGGACGTATGATGTTCAAGCGTGTTATGGGTAAAGCGTCATTTTGCAATATCAAAGACCTTAAGGGAAATATTCAGGTATACGTTGCAAGGGACGCAATTGGTGAGGAAGCATATGCAGATTTTAAGAAATCTGATATTGGTGATATATATGGCATTAAGGGATATGTATTCAGGACAAAGACAGGTGAAATCTCTATCCATGCAGTAGAGATGACGCTTCTATCAAAGAGCTTACAAATTCTTCCAGAGAAATTCCATGGGCTGACAGATACAGACGCACGCTACCGTCAGAGATATGTAGATTTAATCATGAATGACGAGAGCAAGGAAGTATTTATCAAGCGTTCAAAGATTTTAAAGGAAATCCGAAATTTCCTCGCAGGCAGGGATTTTATGGAGGTTGAAACCCCTACTCTTGTTTCCAACGCAGGTGGTGCTGCCGCAAGACCTTTCGAGACACATTACAACGCCCTTGACGAGGACGTAAAGCTCCGTATTTCATTAGAGCTTTACCTTAAGAGGCTTATTGTAGGCGGTCTTGAGAGGGTATACGAAATAGGACGTGTTTACAGAAATGAGGGTGTAGACACACGCCATAACCCAGAGTTTACGCTTATGGAGTTATACCAGGCATATACGGATTATGAGGGAATGATGGAACTTACAGAGAGTATGTTCAGATATCTCGCAGAGAAGGTATGCGGTACAACAACAATCACATATAACGGTATTGAAATTGACCTCGGAAAGCCTTTTGAGCGTCTCACAATGAATGAGGCAATCAAGAAGTATTCAGGAATTGACTTCGACACTGTGCTGACAGACGAGGACGCAAAGGCTCTTGCCAAGGAACACCACATTGAATATGAGACACGTCATACAAAGGGAGATATTATTAACCTTTTCTTTGAGGAATACTGCGAGAAGAATCTTGTACAGCCCACATTTATCATGGACCATCCTCTTGCGATTTCTCCTTTGACAAAGAAGAAACCAAACGACCCTACAAAGGTAGAGCGTTTTGAGCTTTTTATTAATACATGGGAGATGTGCAACGCTTATTCAGAGCTTAACGACCCGATTGACCAAAGGGAGCGTTTTGCCCAGCAGGATAAGAATGCTGAGGCTGGCGATGACGAAGCACAGCACACAGACGAGGACTTCCTAAACGCACTTGAGATAGGCATGCCCCCTACAGGCGGTATCGGATATGGGATTGATAGGCTTGTAATGTTATTGACAGATAGTGCTGCGATAAGGGATGTGTTGCTGTTCCCGACGATGCGAACTTTGGACTAAAGAATGCAGTAAAAAGCTGTTTTCTTAT
>CAYTGS010000056.1:0-11991 GCA_964437435.1 uncultured Roseburia sp. | reverse complement strand
TATATGATAACATCAACGACTTTATCACCAAAGCTTTTTTGGACTTTTTTGCTTTTAATTTTTTCTGAAGCCATTTTATCTTACTTCCTCCCTTCTAATATAATCCGCTCTCGCCAAGCGCCTTGGCAATACGGTCTGATGTCAATACCAAAATCATTCCTACAACTGACTTGAACATACCAACTGCAGATGAGAAAGAGTACATGCCCTGTTTGATACCCTTTGTATAGATATATGTATCAAACACCTCGCTTCGAGCAAGGTTTAGGTCGTTTCTCATAAGGAATATCTGTTCATATCCTGTATTGAGGATACCACCTACACGCATGATTAACATCATAACAATAGTTCCTCTAATAGCTGGAAGCGTAATATGCCACATAAGTCTCCAACGCCCTGCACCGTCAACCCTGGCAGCCTCATAAAGTTCCTGGTCAACTCCAGCCAATGCTGCAAGGAAGATAATCGTACCATATCCAGTTTCTCGCCAAATATCCTGTCCTACTATCAAGCCCCAAAAAGTTGCGCTCTTAGAAAGGATATCAAAAGTCGTACCTGTTATAGCCTTATAGATAACGTTGAATACACCGTCTGTCACATTAAAGAGCTGATATGTAAGGCTGGCTACGATAACCCAAGATACAAAGTGGGGTATATATACGAGAGTCTGTACAACCCTCTTATAACCGTTATGCCTTACCTCATTTAAGAACAAAGACAGTATAATTGGAGCTGGAAAATAAAATATAAGCTGTAAAATACTTATTCCCAAGGTGTTTGTAAGCAGTTTTAAAAAGTCACTGTTACTAAAGAACTTCTTAAAGTTATCAAAGCCTACCCATGAACTTGCCCATATTCCCTTAAATGGACTGTAATCCTTAAAGGCTATGACAAGTCCTCCCATAGGTACATACTTAAACATTATGAAGTAAATAAGTCCAGGCAGTACCATAAAATATAACCATTTATGCTGCACCACATACTGCCAGGTGCTTTTACGATGCACCTCTAACGTCCTCCCATCAGAGAGAATAAAGGTATTTTTTTTAGTTTTTGTTGCCATCTAAACCACCTTTCCTTTATTAATTTATTTAATTATGACATTTTTCAGCTATAACGTCTATAATCATTTAACTTTTTGTATAATTAATATCATTTGTGGTGCGTTTTTTTGTGCAATTATAACAAAATAATCATTTCATCTATGCATAATTACCTTGCATATAAATAAAATGATTATTTTCTTTTAATTAATTATTTATAATTTTCTAAACTTTCCTGGTGTTATTCCCGTTTTTTTGCTAAAGAAGCGGATAAAGTTTTGGGCATTGGTATAATTTAACTCGGCAGCTATCTCCACCACTGACATATCTGTTTGGAGAAGCAGCCTTTTTGCCTCCTCCAGCTTATATTCATCCTGATAATCACTAAATGATTTGCCGCTTTCCATTTTAAGGACTTTCCAAATATAGCTTGTGCTTACCCCAAGGGCTTCGGCACACTCCGTAACGCTTATATTCCCCTTTGACTCAGCTATCTTTTTCTCTATCTGATTCATAACCATATATGAAGTGTCCTCTAAAAGTTTCTTGCGCTCTATGAGCAATGGGTCAATAAACTGAGACTTTAAATACCGCCTTATCCTGCTGTGCTCATTTACCTGCATAAGCTCACGGTAAAGCTTATTAACACCATCCGGATAAACCTTCTCCAAATCAATATGTGTGTTTACTGCTGAAAGCAGTATCGAATCAGCCATTCTCGCCGCATACAATGGAATCATGTCAAACGAAACCCTATCTACAAGGAATTTGTCGAACTCATCAATAATCCTGTAGCACTCATCCTTATCCATATTTCCCACGGCAGACTTTATATCATGCTCAAACGTCCCATTGTAATTATTGTCATGCTCGGAAACCTTTGACAGATAAAAGCTACAATCCCCGTCTCCCCCAGACGTAAGGGCATTTACGCTCTCCCTGTATGCCGCACGAATATGATTATATTTTTCATGTGTTGAGCTTACTCCCATGAGAATGTTGTAACCGCACATTTCTTCAACATACAGACTCATCTTTTCATTAAATAACTGAACCTTGTTTACAAGCATATCCTCGTCATCATCCGCAAAAATGGCAAATATGGCGCTTGCATTGTATACTGGCGGCATCCATGCCATTTTTACAAGCTCTTTTGGCATTTCCTGTAGCAGCTTAAGACATATTGCATCCTCATTGACAGTGCTTTGAAGCTCGTCATCACCAAGCTTTAATATAATAACGACTGTTTCGTAACACTTGTGCTGTTTAAGTTCAAATTGCTCCATATACTCACTCAGCTCATCACTTCCAACCTCGCCATGAATAAGCCTTAGCTCAAAAAGTTCAACAAGCTTATCCCGCTGTTGGTTAAGCAAATCCTCCAACGAGCTCTTATCCTCCTTAAGTCTGCTAAAGCTTCCCTCCAAATATTCTAGCTCATTTCCAACAATCTCATTATTTTTACCCTCATCTCCGAGAACATTTTTCATAAGATTATCGACAGGTGAATAAATCAGGTGGCTTACAAGGAGCACACCCCCTACTACCCAGATAAACAATATCGCAAAAATAACAGCATATACTCCAAGCGTTTCCCTGTCCTCCACTAGATTATATACCACATAATAGTTCCACCCTAGAATATTGGATGTATTTACGGCTGAAATGTATTCCTGTCCGTTATTTTTAAAGAGCCCCTCCTTGCTTTGGCTTTGCCATAGTGCATTACATTCCTGTACAAGGCTTTCATCAGTGGCATATATAAGCCCACCATCCTTATCAAGCACAACAATATTCTCATCACCTTCAAGCCACTCGCCTATCCAATTTTTCCAGGTTTCCAAATTAATATTTGCAATAAACAGCGCATATGTATTGTATGATGACGAGGGCAGGCGCATTATATAGTTGAGACCGCCTGTTTCTACCGTAAGCCTGTATTCACGGTCAAGAGTATCAACGTTTATATTGGAGCTGTCATCATAATACCAGTAATTTTTCTCTATACCGTCAGTCTTTCCCTCATAAATAGACACAAGTATATCACGGTTATACGCCTCATACAGATGAAACATTCCCTTGTTGCTAAGTACCCAGCCTGTTTTAAAATTAACCAGGGCAAAGCCTTTCCAATAATCGTTAAATATTCCCTCCGAGCCCATGTCATCATATACCGCCTTATAGCTGCTGTAATCCGAGTATCGAATATCGTTTTCAAGGAACCATTTTATCGACTCATCATCAGCACGTGTCACATAATATTGCCTGAGATTATCAAACCTCTCATCAATCTGTTCCACAATCCTCGCCGCTGAAACCGACACCTTTCTGGCTGCCTTTTCCTTGTACTCCTTGTCATAATTATAGTATGTATAGGCACCAAATACCAAAATCAATATAGCTGTTAAAAAGAATATGTAACGAAACACTTTTACTTTATATGTCTTTTTCCTGCGAAACTTCACCATATCCCCCTCATAGCCCAAAGGCTTTAACTATTGCACCGTATTACTATTTGTACCGTTATCCGTGGTTTCATCCCCCTCTGCGGCATAATCCATATCAGCCGGCTCACCAGTCACTGCATCCTTAAGTTCTCCTGTAGTGGGGTCAACCACATAAAATGGCGTATTGTTTTCATCATCACCATTGTCTCCATTATCTCCGTCACCATTTTCGTCAGCATTTTCATCATCTCCGCCCTCCGCTTCGTCTTCCTGCGTATCACTTTGGACGATATTTCCAAGGATTTCATCAACCTGTTCCTGTTCTGCAACAGTCATCTCCACGGTCTTACTTATATGCATATATGGAAGCACTTCAGTAAGTATGTTTTTCACTATACCTGTGGCATATGTAGCATGAGCCTGGTCAGCCACATTAGGTCTGTCAACAACACAATAAATTGCAATCTGCGGATTATCGGCAGGCGCAAATCCTATAAACGAAACAACATACTGACCGTTACCTCTAGGAAGTGTCTGCGCCGTTCCTGTTTTTCCGCCTATTTCGTAGCCTGCCGGGCGGGCGGTTTTACCAGTACCTACTGCAACCGCATTATAGAGGTATTCCCTCATCTGCTCTGATGTTGTCTCTGAAATAGTCTGCTTTAATACCCTTGTAGCAATATTCTTAATTGTGTCCCCATTTGAGTTTACAATCTTACTTACAACATGAGGCTCATAATAATATCCGCCATTCACTATGGAAGAAAAAGCAGTTATCATCTCTATCATAGTAACATTATATCCCTGTCCGAAAGAAGAAGTCGCAAGCTCGGCAGTTCCCATTGTACTGTCCGTAAATACAAGAGATGCTGTTCTCGCCTCTCCGGCAAGGTCAATATTTGTTTTTAAGCCAATATTAAATGTGGAAAGGAACTGAAGCAGTGTTGTCTTGCCGATTGCCTCACCCATCTTCATAAACGCAACGTTGCATGATTGTTCAAGTGCTCCGCTCACATCCAGCGTTCCATGACCTGTACGCACATTACATCTTATGTGCTGGTCTGCCACGTCCAGATATCCTCCACAGTTATAGGTCTCATTTCCAATAATTTTTCCAGTTTCAATTCCTGCTGCCAACGTCATTGACTTAGCCGTAGAACCCGGCTCATATGTCTCCGAAATACAGAAGTTTTTCCACAATGCATTGAGGGTGTCATAATATGTATCATCCTCCTCCATTTGGGCTATTTCTTCCTCTGTATAATAATTTGACAAATCCTTTGGATTATTGAGGTCAAAATCCGGATAGCTTGCCATTGCAAGTATATCACCATTATTTACATCCTGTATAATAACTCCAATGTTGTTGGCTCCCAATCCTTCCCTTGCCTCGTTTAAATGTTCCTCGTTGAACTGCTTTATGTATTTTTCACATATTGCCTGAATATTTGCATCTATCGTAGAGACAACTGAATATCCGTCAACTGCAGCTACCGTGGTACGTTCCAACGTTGAATCATCATTGAGATAACCGTACTCCCTACCGTTTGTACCATTTAAAACATCATTATAATACTCCTCTATTCCGTATGTACCGTTATTGTCAGACCCAGTAAAGCCTATAACATCACAGGCAAGCGTATTGTTGGGATATCTCCTGACATACTCCTCCTCAAACCATACACCATTTATTTTTCCTATATCCTCGCTCTTAGCCGCCTCTGCGTTGTGCTCTGTTTTTTTAGTCAAAAAACCATTCATCTCATCATATGAGATACGCTTTTTTAAAACATAATATTGCGAATTTGGATTTTGGCTCACATATGCAGAAAGCTCCGACCTGTTAAGGTCAAAGCACTCCACCAGCGCATCCAATGTCGGCTCTTGGCTTTTTTCATCCGAAAGCATAACCTTACAGTCAAGCACGACATTATACACCTTCTCGCTTGAGGCAAGTATCGTACCGTTTGCGTCAGTTATGCTTCCCCTCTTAAATGGAAGCGTTGTAGAATCATACTTTTGCTGTGACAGTATCTTTTTTTGGTAGTTGTTTTGATTATCACTTGTAATCCTGTATAGCCTGTACCCTAATCCTGCAAAAGCCAGCAGTATGATAATCATCATCACTGCCAGCTTCATGGTTTTCACACGGTTGACTATTGCTTCCCGACTTCTTTTCCTATTTTTATTGTTTGCTTTCCTGTTGTTTCCCGCCATGAAATCTCCTCTTACTCAGGAATATCACTATACTGGCGCACGTAATCATTACCCTCGCCCGTATATTCTATTACCTGTCCTTCTTTTGCATATTTCATGCCAAGCTCATTTACAGCTATACGCTTTATTTCCTCCAAATCAACGCTGCTCATTATCTTATTATACGTTTCATCATTGGCAAGCCTCTTGTCATTCAATTCACTTTCAAGGCTTGAAATAGTATCAATATGATTTGTCATGTCCGACTGCATCTTTATATAACTCATTAAAACCACGCACATTATAACAATTGCAACTGACATCACAAAAATATATCCCTTATTCATGGGAATAGGCTTGATTTTGTATTTTTTTACCTGTCTTATATCAAGTTCCGGCAAATCATAAGTATCTATTCTTCTTACGGTATTTCCGTCAACATAACTGTATCCCTTGGCAGTATTCCTGCTGTTTCTCGTATTGTCCCTACCTGATGTGCGACCTCCCTTTTTCAAATTGCTTCCCCCTTTTTATAACTTTTTCATACTTATATTCTCTCAAACACCCTTAATTTAGCACTTTTAGACCTCGAATTTACTTCAAGCTCCTCGTCAGACGGCAAAATCGGCTTTCTCGGTGTAGCCTTACCATACGAAACCTTACCACATACACAGACCGGAAATTCCGGCGGACAAGTACATGGGTTTTCCATCTTTCTAAAACAGTTTTTGACAATCCTGTCTTCCAATGAATGGAACGTGATGATACACAACCTTCCGCCGGGATTAAGCATATCTATCATGTCCTCCAATGAATTTTTGAGCACATCAAGCTCATGGTTACACTCTATCCGGATAGCCTGAAACGTCCTCTTAGATGGATGCCCTCCCGTTGCACGCATCTTTGCAGGTATCGCAGCTTTTATAATTTCATTGAGCTCATACGTGGTCTCTATCGGCTTTTGGGTTCTTCTCATAACAATGTGTTTCGCAATGTTTTTTGCAAACTGATCCTCACCGTACTCCTTGATAATCCTATATAGCGACTTTTCATCATAATCATTTACAATGTCCCTGGCAGTGAGGCTCTGCCTCTGGTCCATACGCATATCAAGGGGCGTATCGTATTTATAGGTAAATCCCCTGTCAACCGTATCAAGCTGATAGGAAGACACTCCCAAATCAAGCACAATGCCGTCAACATAATCAACGCCTCTTTCCCGAAGCGTCTCCCTAGCATTGCAGTAATTATTCCTAATAATAGTAACTTTGTCCCCAAACTCACTAAGTCTTTTTCCGGCAGCCTCAATAGCCGCCTCATCCTGGTCTATTCCATAAAAATGTCCTTTATCCCCAAGTCTCTTACAGACTTCATAGGCATGTCCACCTCCACCGAGGGTTCCATCCATATATATACCATCCGGTTTTATGTTCAGGGCTTCAATCGTCTCCCCAAGCAATACTGATGTATGATTAAATTCCATATCGTTCCCCTGCTATATCATCAGTCCAAGCTCTGACATATGCTCTGCAATATCATCCATATCCTCATATTCGGAAGCATTGCTCCACCTGTCCTTGCTCCAGATTTCAATTCGTCCTCCAACGCCTACAAGGACTACGTCCTTATCCAGTCCTGCAAACTCTCGCAAAACTGCAGGCAAAAGTATTCTTCCCTGCTTGTCCACTTCCACGCTTGCAGCTCCTGCAAGGAAAAAACGTACAAACTTACGGGATTCCTTGTTCATAAGCGGCAGTGCCTTAAGCTTTTCCTCAAAAGAAGACCATTCAGCGTTATCGTACACAAACAGGCAGCCATCAAGCCCCTTTGTCACAACGAAGTCATCACCTAAGACTTCCCTGAACTTTGAAGGGATAATCAGCCTGCCCTTAGTGTCAATTGTATGATTGTATTCACCCATGAACATACTAATCACCACCGTCTAGTCAAATCTCGTTTTGCCTACCACAATCTACCACTTAGTTTCACTTTCTACCACTTACATTCACATTCTACATTATATTTACCAAAATAACAAGCCCTTTATTTAACATAAAAAACGGCATAAATCAATGATTTACACCGTTTCGCAGAGTAAAATACCTAAATATTGTGTTTTGTTTATGACTAATCCACAACATATTGTTTAAATTTAAAAAAGTGGGAATAAATCCCACTTTTAAAAATTTTTTTATTTTTATCCCACCAAATCAAACAGGCTAATTTGGTTTGACTCCGGTATATCGCCGAGCAGACCTAAATCACCCATCAAATCAATAACCGTCTTAGAAACCTTTGTACGGCTTCTGAAATCATCCTTAGACAGGAACGGTCCATCCTTTGCAGCCTCCATTATGGCATCTGCCGCCTTTTCACCCAGACCTTCGATACTGCTAAGTGACGGCATAACCTTTCCGTCCACTATCTGAAAGTTTCTCGAATGGGCGGTGAATATGTCTAGCTTTGCAAACTCAAAGCCCCTTGCGTACATCTCCTGTACAATTCGCATATCCCTAAGTGCATCCTGCTCCTTGTTCGTAAGACTGTCGCCACGCTTTTTATAATCTGCCATTATACGCTCCAAATGCTCCCTACCCTGGCACATTATTTCGTATGAGAAAGCTGATGCCCTGATACTAAAGAATGCGCAGTAATAAGCAAGCGGATAATTAATCTTACAATATGCGATACGCCATCCCATCATTACGTAAGCTGCCGCATGAGCCTTCGGGAACATATACTGTATCTTGGTACAGCTCCACACATACCAGTCGGGTACTCCGTGGTCAAGCATATCCTGCTCCCACTCTGCCCAGTTGGAACACTTACCCTTTGCAACAGTTCCCTTACGCACCGCCTCCATTATCTTAAAGGATTCCTCTGAATCAAGCCCCATACTGATGAGGTATGTCATAATATCATCTCGTGTACAGATAGCCGTAGAAATCGTAGCCTTTCCCTCTTGAATAAGAGTCTGGGCATTTCCAAGCCATACATCCGTACCATGTGAAAGCCCTGATATACGCACAAGGTCGGAAAAATATTTCGGTTGGCAGTCGATAACCATCTGCATGGCAAAATCAGTACCAAACTCCGGTATTCCAAGGCAGCCAAGCTTACATCCACCAATATCCTCCGGCTTTATTCCAAGTGCGTCAGTATTTTGGAACAATGACATTACCTGCTTATCATCAAGCGGAATTTCCGTAGGGTCTATTCCCGTCAAATCCTGAAGCATCCTTATCATAGTAGGATCATCATGTCCGAGGATATCAAGTTTTAATAGGTTATGGTCAATTGAATGGTAATCAAAGTGGGTCGTAATCGTGTCCGTTGTCATATCATTTGCCGGATGCTGAACAGGTGTAAACGAATTTATCTCCTCACCAACCGGTAAAACTACAATACCGCCAGGGTGCTGTCCTGTTGTACGCCTTACACCGACACAGCCCTCCACTATTCTGTTTATCTCGCTTGTACGCTTATGCTTCCCACGCTCCTCATAATAATTCTTTACATATCCAAATGCGGTTTTATCAGCAAGTGTACCGATTGTTCCAGCCCTAAAGGTCTGACCATAACCGAAGATTACCTCCGTATACTTATGCGCCTTACTCTGGTATTCACCCGAAAAGTTAAGGTCGATATCAGGCTCTTTATTTCCCTTAAATCCCAAAAATGTCTCAAATGGGATATCAAAGCCATCCTTTGTAAGCTTCTCCCCACATTCCGGACAATATTTATCTGGCATGTCACACCCTGCCATTCCGGCAAATTTCTTTACATCCTCCGAATAGAAGTCACTGTAGTGGCATTTTTTACAATAATAATGTGGACTTAAAGGGTTAACCTCCGTAATTCCTGCCATTGTTGCCACAAACGATGAACCTACTGAACCTCGTGAACCTACAAGGTATCCGTCCTCCACCGATTTCCACACAAGCTTCTGGGCGATAATGTACATAACCGCAAATCCATTACTTATAATAGAATTTAACTCTTTTTTAAGCCTTGCCTCCACTATGTCAGGAAGATGGTCTCCATACATTTCATGAGCCTTTCTGTAACATATATCCGTAAGCTGCTGGTCACTGTTCTCAATTACAGGAGGACACTTATCAGGTCGTACAGGTGCAATCCTGTCGCACATATCAGCTATCATGTTTGTGTTAGTTATAACTATCTCCTCAGCCTTTTCACTTCCCAGATAATAAGCAAACTCATCTAACATTTCCTCCGTCGTTCTAAGGAAAAGAGGAGCCTGCTCGTCCGCATCCTTAAATCCCTTTCCTGCCATTATTATTCGCCTATATATCTCGTCCTCTGGATCTAGGAAGTGAACGTCACAGGTCGCCACTACCGGCTTATGGAACTGCTCACCTAATTTTACAACCTTCTTGTTCAAGGCTATAAGGTCATCATCCGAATTGATATCCCTGTGCTTTTCAGACGCAATCATAAACCTGTTATTTCCGATTGGTTGGATTTCAAGATAATCATAAAACCTTACAATCCGTGCAATCTGCTCATCGCTTTGTCCGTCAAGCATTGCCCTGAAAAGCTCTCCTGCCTCACAGGCGCTTCCTATAATAAGCCCTTCCCTGTTTTTCTCAATTAAGCTCTTAGGGATAAGGGGGCGTTTATAATAATATGTCAGGTGTGACTCTGATATCAGCTTATAAAGATTTATACGTCCTGTCTGGTTCTTTGCAAGTATGATTACATGGTACGAATGAAGCTTCCTCACTGCCTCAATGCTTGTTTTTCCAAGGTCATTAAGCTCTGAAAGGGTTGTTACATTGTCCTTTTTTAACATACCTATAAACCTTATGAAAATCTCAGCGGTACATTCCGCATCATCCACTGCCCTGTGGTGGTTCTCCAGTGATATTCCAAGAGTTTTTGCCACCGCATCAAGTGTATATTTCGCCTGACCTGTAAGCAAGGTTCTTGCAATGCCAACCGTGTCAACATATGTAGACTCCGCTTTCAGATTTTGTCTCTTTGCATTTTCCTTTATAAAGCTCACATCAAAGTTTGCATTGTGTGCCACAAGCACCGCATCTCCCACAAATTCCAAGAATTTTGGAAGCACAATTTCTATTGTATCAGCATTAATAACCATACCGTCATTGATACCTGTAAGCTTTTCTATCTCGAACGGAATAGGCACTTCGGGATTAACCAATGTTGAAAACCTGTCCGTTATCTGTCCTTTTTCCACCTTAACCGCACCTATCTCAATGATGCGGTTTGTCACTGGTGAAAAGCCTGTTGTCTCTATATCGAACACCACATATGTCGAGTCAAGGGATTGTTCCCTTACGTCAGTGACTATCTCCCTCATATCATCAACAAGATATCCCTCTACACCGTAAATTACCTTGAAATCCTCGCCCGGCTCAACTGCGTGGTTTGCGTCAGGGAACGCCTGCACACAGCCGTGGTCTGTTACAGCAATCGCCTTATGTCCCCACTTTTTCGCTCTTTTAATTATATCTTTTACGTCGGAAACCCCGTCCATATCACTCATCTTTGTATGGCAGTGAAGCTCCACACGCTTTCTTGCACTGTTATCCATTCGGCTTGTGGTAAAATCGGGTATCTTCATAATCCCAACAAGTGAGCCTATCGTAAGCTCCCTGTCATAGCTGTCATTTACCGTTACACCCTTTAATTTGACAAATGCTCCCACCTTAAGCTCTGCCATAAGCTCGTCAAACTGCTCATTATGTACAAAAAGCTTTATCTTTATTGTGTCCGTAAAATCGGTTATCTCAAAGCTTACGATTGTTCTCTCATTTGCAATTTCACGTGTTTCAACGACACGAATCTTTCCCCTTATGGTGACTTCACCCATCTCACCCCAGATTTCCTCAATGTTAATTGGTTCATCCTCAATATCACGTCCATATATAACATTAGGATTGTCCGAACGTTTAAGCGGTCGTGAACCATTATTAAATTTCGTGAAAGGCTTTTTGTATTCTTTGGAATGTTCAGTGGATTGCGGTTTTGCAGGTACTTTTGCCAATGCCGGGGTCGGTTGTGCCGTTGTCCGTGCCGAAGCGCTTTCCTGATGATTAACTGCTGCCACTGTCTCTGACGGAGCACCCTCCGCCAAGTCTCCTGTTGTCGCAAAGCGTGTAGAAATCCCCTCAACAATCTTCTTTATGCGGATTTCATCATCTTCCTTATATTTGCTGGCTTTCGGTGCTTTATATGAAGTCTGGAACTTTACCTTAAATCCACACCTTTCGTTGAAAACCTTGTCTAAAATGCCAATAAGCTCATCCTCTTTGGAC
>CAYTGS010000055.1:0-12061 GCA_964437435.1 uncultured Roseburia sp. | reverse complement strand
CTCAAATCCTGCTCTATCTCAAGATACGTTTTTTCATCCCCCAAAGCATTATCTGCATTTGTATTTTCCATAAGCCATGCAAGATAGCCCCCTGTAAGCTGATATGCGTCAAACCCCTTTTCACATAACAGCCCCGCACAGTTCTCGCTTAATATTCCCTTTTGGCAATAAACCACAATAGGCTTTGTCCTTCCTGCTGTAACCTGTATAAGCCTGTTTTCTACTGTTTCATTCCAATCATCACTTTCACCCATGGCTATGTTAACCGCACCCTGTATATGACCATACGAAAATGCAAGCTCATCCCTAATATCCATTATCACAAACGTATCTTTCTGCCACGCTGACATTTCCTTAACCGATACTGATTTTATCTCACTCATTAATATTTCCTTCCTGATTTTTACTCCAAAGATAACAATAAGACTGTGTCCTTGCCGCAAAGCGTTCAGTCTTTAAAAGCCTTTTTATCTCATCCTTTGTACACCATTTTGGCTCTATTTCCTCAACTGTTGATGTACTTGGCTTAAACTCTCCCCTTGCTTTTCCCACCACGCACACGTTTATCTCATTGCTAAAACCAACCGCACTGTAGCTTGGTCCTATAAAATCATCTATCTCATAAAGTTCAAGCCCCGTCTCCTCGCAAAGCTCACGTTTTGCACTTTCGTATGGATTTTCACCCTCATCAATAAGACCCGCCGGAAAATTATAAACCCAGCTTCCTACCGCCATTCTAAACTCCTTATTTACGAGGATTTTTTCTCCCGTTTCATCAGTAACTATTATGACAACTGAATCCGGCTTTGCTCCGTTTAAATCCTCCAACGTATCCATAGAATTGTTTCGGCTTATTATCTCATATATTTTTTCTTTCTCATCAACAGTCTCATAAGATATATCATACCTTGTGATAAATTTACCTTCTTCCTTTTTTTCTATGCCTTTAAATACCATATCACACGCTCCCTTGTTATTAAAAGTTTAAGTCGATAATACCACAATCCCTTGTTAACTTCAATATTTCCCAAAATTCTAAAAAAAGTATCAAAATAATTGTTTATTATTTTCTGTTAATATGTTAAAATTATATCAACTATTCAGAAAAACAAACTATTTAAGAATTTTAATTGTTTTATAACACAATTTATGAGGAGGACTGATTAATGAAGTATAAAGTTTTATTATGCGGAAGCAACAAAAAACTTATAAACGACTTTTTCTTTCAATTGGATTTTACCTTTGAATGTATGAGTTCGTCTACGATTTATGATGATTTAAAAAACCACATGAACTATTTTAAGCCTGACATATTTGTTTTTTGCATGGATACAGAGTCAAGGGATGACGTGGTAACTATCGCCAATTTTCATCATGAGCTTTCAAAAAATGAAATCCCGTATGCCGCAATAGGAGATGCCGCAAGCACTGAATTTATCTCTAAAATTCCAGGTGCCATACCTGAACTTAGTTTAAGGACAGGTATTACTACCGTGGATATTGAGGGACAACTGGTAAATCTTATTCAAAAAAACAAAACCAAGAATGCTTATGCGGAATTAAATGCGCAGGTTGATACATCGTCAGTAATTGCTCCGTCTGCCAGCGATTTACAGCCAAATACCTTTGACATTATGGAAGAAATTGATGCACAAATCCAGATGATGGAAAAAGTAGGTGCCACCGTTGCCGAGCAGCCTTTTAAACCTGAAGCCAGGCAACCGGAAATTCCCGGACGACACCGCATACTAGTCATAGACGATGCAACTATAGTACATAAGGCTATCAAAGGATATCTGGATTCAGAATATGATGTTGCCACAGCTATAAGCGGAAAGATTGCCATGCGTTATTT
This sequence comes from uncultured Roseburia sp., assembly GCA_964437435.1. Taxonomy (GTDB): domain Bacteria; phylum Bacillota; class Clostridia; order Lachnospirales; family Lachnospiraceae; genus COE1. The sequence continues at coordinate 10,206 of CAYTGS010000055.1, read as the reverse complement.
ACAGTCAAAAGAGGTCAGCCTTATACTCCTAGATTATGAAATGCCCGAAATGGACGGTCCCGCTGTACTTACAAAGCTTCGTGAAAATCCATATTTAGCCCAAATCCCTGTAATATTTTTAACCGGTATAAATGACGTGGATAAAATCAAAAATGCCCTTGCATTAAAACCACAGGGTTATTTATTAAAGCCCGTGGATAGAAAAGCACTTCTCGATAAGATACATGAACTTGTCGTTTAATAACCATTTTGGAGGCGCAAATCATGAACAACGAAATAACCCTCACCGACCTGTTTGATGTTGAAATGCTTCAGCGTATACAGGATGCATTTGCTAAAATGACGGGACTTGCGGCAATTATTACTGACGCCGAAGGTGTTCCCGTCACAGTAGGCGCAAATTTCACTGACTTTTGCGGCAAATATACCAGAAACTCACCGATAGGCTGTCTTCGGTGCCAGCAGTGTGACAAGCATGGTGCAGAGCTTGCACTTAAAGTCGGCTCATCAGTAACTTATTATTGCCATGCAGGTCTTATGGACTTTGCAGCGCCCATCATGGCAGGCGACAGAATGATTGGCTGCTTTGTAGGCGGTCAGGTTCTCACTTCTCCACCCGACATTACAAAGGTAATGCAGGTAGCCGCTGAAATTGACATTGACCTAATAAACTATCTACAGTCTGTAATGAGTGTTCACGTATTGGAAAAATCAACTCTCGACAATGCTGCATTTTTCCTTTATACACTGACTGATGCCCTTTCCAGTATCGCATATCACAAGTATGTGATGAAAGAGGCAAATATTGAGATAGAAAAGGCTGCAAACATGAAGTCAGACTTTCTCGCAAATATGAGCCATGAGATTAGGACACCCATGAATGCCGTCATAGGAATGGCTGAAATGGCTCTACGTGAGGAGATGACACCCGCTGCCAAAAATTATATCAATCAAATTAAGACAGCCGGAAAATCACTCCTTACTATTATAAATGATATTTTGGACTTTTCAAAAATCGAGTCTGGAAAAATGGATATTGTTGAGGTTGAATATGAGCCAATGTCTATGATTAACGATATATCATCCATCATAAGTACCCGAATAGACAAGGATGATGTCGAGTTTGTACTTGACATTAATCCCGATATTCCAAAGGTTCTGTATGGTGATAATATACGTCTAAAGCAGGTAGTCATAAATCTATCAAACAATGCCGCTAAATTCACAAAGACAGGTCAGGTGCTTCTTAAATTTGATTTTGAGCCTACACAGGGAAATAATATTATCTTGAAATTTTCAGTCAAGGACACAGGCATAGGAATTAAAAAGGATGATATGGAAAAGATTTTCCAGTCATTCCAGCAGGTAGACAGCAAACGAAACAGGAATATAGAGGGTACCGGGCTTGGTCTTGCAATCTCCAAGCAGCTACTAGAGCTTATGCACGGTGATATAAACGTAGAAAGTGTTTACGGTGAAGGTTCTACGTTCTCTTTCTCCGTTCCACAAAAGATTGTTGACAGCACTCCTTCACTTGCCCTTTCGGAAGCTCCGCATATTCATGCGATAGGATGTCTTAAAAATGAATTTGCCCATGCACAGCTAAAGCGTGATATGGTACGCCTTGGCATTGAATTTATGGATTTAAAGGATATGAATATTCTTTCATTTTTGAATGACCACAAGGACAGCCTTGACGGCTCATACCTTTTCATATCACAAAATGATTTTGTTCCCTCAATACAGGAATTTATATCCAAAAATCCGTCCGTTACCGCTGTCGTAGTTGTTCCAAATGACGTAAATGCGGATTACGGATTGGAAAATGTACTCGTAGCCAGAAAACCTATTTCTGCCGCCTCTATCGTTGCAATTTACAACAATGAAATCCTAAGTCAGTATGAGGGAACTTCATCTGACGAATATTATGATTTTACCGCTGAAACTGCTAGAATACTTATTGTAGATGACAATTCAATTAATCTTACCGTTGCCGAGGGACTGTTAGAGCCTCTAAATATGCAGATTGACACAGCCCTAAGCGGAAATGATGCCATAACCAAAATTTCACACCAAATGTATGACCTTATACTTATGGACCATATGATGCCTGAGCTTGACGGTATAGAGACAACCCATATAATAAGGCGTTTTCATCCCGAATATGAGCATGTCCCAATAATAGCCCTTACGGCAAATGCCATGGGGGATGCCCAAAAGATGTTTATTGAGGAGGGCTTAAATGATTTCGTTGCAAAGCCCATAGAGGTGCGAATGCTTGTAACTGCAATACATAAATGGCTTCCAAAGGAGAAGATAAAGAAACGCACCGTTTCCACAAAAAACACCTCTAAGAAGGACAAAGAAAATCTACCTAATATACCAGAGCTTGACATCGAAGGTGCTCTAAAGCTGGTCGGAAGTGAAAAGCTTTTTATGACAATACTTGCAGACTATTACCATGCCATACCTAAAAAGCTTAACCTTATAAAGGAATATTGGGAAAAAGAGGAATGGCATAATTATACCGTTGAGGTTCATGCCCTTAAAAGCGCCTCTAAGCAGATTGGCGCACATGAGCTTTCTTCAAAGGCTGCCGACCTTGAAGCTGCTGGAAATGCAAACGATATAGAAAAAATAAATTCAAACACAGCCGAACTGTTAGAAATGTATTCTCATTACAAGGATATACTTGCACCCTACTTCCCCGACAAGAAGGACACCGGAAATAAGCCAATGATTACAAAAACCGTCTTGCTCGGTGCATTTGACAGTATGATGAAAGCAATTGACGACCTTGATATGGATCAAATGGAGGCTGTCGTAAACAAGCTTGATAACTATCATTTTGAGGGCGAAAATGAACGCCTGTACAAAAAGCTTTGCGAAGCAGTCGAGGAAATGGACCCAGATATATGCGAGGAAGTAATCCATACATGGAAAAGTATAACTTAAGAAATACAGCCACATACCTTGATAAGTATGTGGCTGTATTTATGTTAATCATTATCCTATTAAAAGTCCGGCAATTATAAACTGTGAATTTTTTGAATTGCTATTCCTTATAATCTTCACCGTATGTTTTCCCAACGTACCGTCTGGTGATATATAAAGCGACTGCTCCTGTATCTGTGTGCCCTCACCGGACTTATAATTTCCATCCAGCGTTGCTACTTTTTTATTATCTACATAAACATCATACTGTCCAAAAGTCCCGTCAGCAGTCCTTTGATAAATTATACCTATATTGGCGGCATTCACATCAAATGTTATATATGAGCTTTTTTGCATCAGATACCAGTTATATTTAAAATACTGATTAAAATTGTTAACAGAATATCCCTTGGCATCAGTCGGCTTTAAAGTCAACGCATTCTCAATATGCGGATTGTAATAGACATGCTGTGTATATGGTTTAGGAAGCTCTGCTTTCGTAGACTCTGTTTCTGCCTCCTCATCTGCACCATTTTCCTCCTCCGCATCCGTCTCCTTCGTTTCCTCCGTTATATTAACTTCCTCAATTTCTTGCGTTGCCTCGGTTTCTTCTTCAATATCCACATTATCGCACAGATTATTGAGATACCTTATTATTAACCTTGCAAATATTGCATGACCGTATTTATTTGGATGAACTGAATCATCAGAAATATTTGACCATTTCATCATGCCTGCATCTATTGCCGCAAGGACAGCGCTTCCATAGCTTATCATTGGCAACTTATAGTATACTCCAATAAGCTCCTCTATCGCTTGGGCATTGTAACCTATCTCGTTTGTTGTATACAATAGTACAAGTGCAGGATTACCCTCATTAGAAAGTATCTTCCTTATGAGGTTTTCATAGCTATCAGCACCGAATTGGGTATATGTATCATTCACGGCAAATTCTACAAATACTAAATCCGGATTATATGAAAGTACCTGTGAATCAACCCTATGTAAACCAAGGTATGATGAGGTTCCTCCTATTCCGGCATTTATAAGGTTGACATTTATATCAGGGAACTGTTCACATAACCATTTATATACCAAGGACACATACGAATCATCCTTATCCACAACTCCAGTCCCCTCAGTAATAGACCCTCCTATAAAGGCTACCGTGATATCATTACCCGACTTTGCCTTTTTTATCACAGCCTCAAGTCTTGATAAATCTCCCTGCGGATAATCAGATGCCTTTTCATACAAAAAATCATCCTTATAAAAAATCGTACTGCCTTCATCTGCCGCATAAGCTAAATCAGATGATGTAAAAATCAATGCAAATATAATTGTAATTGCAGTAATCGTTTTCTTTAATACCATACACTTCTCCTTTGCATATCATATGTAATCCGTATTTTACAAAATTACAATACTTGCATTCGAGATTTCCGAAAGATCATATTTTTTTCCCGACTGCAAACCTATTACCTTAGGTCGTAATACATATTTAGGATTATTTTCTATAACCCTCGCCCTTTCCCCTATACTCAGCTCTACATCCGTCCCAACAGGGTACAATATAACACTTTCAAGGAAGCTTCTCATAACATTTATATCCAGCTCCTCCGTCATTGACATTATCATCTCAACTGCATCCCTCGCTGAAAAAGGCTTTTTATATGGTCTCTCAGTTACAAGAGCATCATATATGTCTGCAACCGAAATAATACGGGCAAACAGATTTATTTTGTCAGCCGCTACTCCCATAGGATATCCTTTTGAATTCATTTTTTCATGGTGTTGAAGTACTCCAAGTTTAATTGAATTAGACAAATCATTTTTTTCTTTCAAAATGCTATATCCAAATATGGAATGTTGCTTCATCATGGCAAATTCTTCATCCGTAAGCCTTGTAGCCTTGTTTAGTATTTCATTTGGAATTTTAGACTTTCCAACATCATGTAAAAGTCCTGATATTCCAATCTCATATACCTCCTCATCACTCAGCCCATGCTTGCGTCCCACAATCATCGACATTGTAGCAACATCAACACTGTGCTTGAAAGTATACTCATCGCTTACCTTCAATGCACTTATATCCACTGCCACAGCATCATTATCAGATATTGCACGCATCAAATCATCTGTAATGTTCCTTGTCGTGGTGGTAAAATTCTCTGATGCGGTATCATTATACAGATATTGTATTCCCTCTGCAACCCTCGCCTTAACACTCTCCGTAAGGTTTACCTTTGCCCTGTCGGGAACAATATTTTTTTCTATCTGCCTTTGGACTGCTGCCGAAACCTCCGGCTCTTTTGGACTATTATCCTCCGGTTCCTCGTCTTCTTCTCCTTCACGTATATAAACTCCCGGAACCCCCATCTTTACCAATGACATTATATGATATGAGTCAAGTACAGTATTCCTGGCAATAAGGATTCTTCCTGCCCTGTCTATTATTGCCTGGTCTATTACCATATCATCCTGCAAAGAACGGGTTCTCACATATCTTCTCTTAATCAGAACAATCACACCCTTTATTAATCTAATTATCTTTTGGAATAATTACCTACTTATATTTTACAATAATTTACGTAAATTGTCTACAAAAACACAAAGTGTTCCCCAACCAAATTTACTGTCGGGTAACTTATCAGCTCCCAACGGTTTTTTGGCACTCTGTATAAGTAAAGCCTTTAATTTTTCCCCATACAGGAAGCTGTCATTTCCCCTTATAATCCCCCATTCCATCAAAAGCGCACAGGCTCCTGATACAAATGGTGTTGCAAAAGATGTTCCGGAAACCTCCTCATAACCACCATATGGCAACGGAACAGTAATATCCACCCCCGGCGCCACTATGTCCGGCTTAACTTCACCTATCATGTTGCGTATTTTATCATCATAACGGTATACATATCCCCTTCCCGAAAAATCCGCATATGCTCCGTTAGCGGCATCATATGCCCCAACCGATATTACTTTTCTTGAGGTAGATGGAATTGTCATTGTCATGTCAGGTGTCGGAAGCAGAAATCCGGTTCCCAAATTTCTTGCCGCATATCCCGGCATATATATCCTATATTCGCCCGTCACAACCGATACCGGCTCTATTTCAAACCGCCATATACCGCTGTCTATATAATTCAAATCAGGTATCATATCAATAAATATTTCCTGCTGTACATTATAAGGCTGTGGTTTTCCAATATAACACAAAATTTCAGTCTGTTCAAGTCTTGCCCTGACAGATTTTGCATTGTTTATATCCTCATACTGAATTTTAAATTTCTCTCCAGACGGAGATATAAGCGTAATGTTAAATATGTCCTGATAAAATTTCCATATCTGTATATTTAATCCGGTCTCATACTCCGCTACAGCAAACTCCACACTGCGGTTATCAAATGCAGTTCCCGAAGTATGTCCCGCCGATACCCCTTCATTTCCGCTTCCTACTATTATTGATGTCCGTCCAACCTGGGATACGTTGTCAATAAACTGTTCCAAAAGCGAATTCCCCCTGTGGTCTCCATATGTATTTCCAAAGCTAATATTGATTGACACTGGCTTATTAAGCGATACCCCTGTCCTTATGGCATAATCTATCCCCCTCATTAGCTGGGTTGTCTTAGGGAAACCGTCATTTAATGATTTTCCAAGCTTAACCACAAGTATCTCGGCTTTTGGTGCCACCCCCATATATGTTCCCGCCGCGACTCCCGCAACAGCCGTACCATGGCCGGAGGTATCCGTAACCGGCACCTTTGCCATACCCTCCCTGCGTCCAAGCTTAAGTGCCTCGTTTATCATTTTTCGTGTATAAAGTACTCCCTCCGAGTAGCCTTTGGGTGGTGACATGCCATTTCCCGGCAATATACTCTGATCCCATATTGCAATAATCCTCGTCTCTCCGTTTTCGTCAATAAATTCCGGCAGGAAATAATCTATCCCACTGTCAATGACAGCAATTATAACCCCCTCCCCTGTCAGAAACGGTTCATTTTCCGTAACCAGATTTATACATGATTTGGATTTTTCAATATCATTCATTCAGACCCCCATAAAGATTTTACCATTTTATTTTAACAAATTGATTTCTTTTATTATATTCTCCAAAAAAGAAGCATTGTCATAATTGTAACTCATTTCTGGCTCTCTCTTTATTCTATCCTGAATTTTGAATTTGAGTGCAGTAACATTAACCACAAATGACGGTCTAACCAAGCTGTCATCTAACCCTAGTTTATGAAAGCGGGTGCCTGTATCAGAAATTTTTACATCAAAATTCTGTTTTACAAGCTCTAGCAAATTTTGGTTTCCCTCCTGCATGGCTTCTTCATACAAAGCAATTAAAATAACTTTATATGGGGCTTTGAACATATCCATACAGTAAAATATCTTTGATATAAAGTCCATATTGGGAAGTTCATAGTAATATGGAAGTACATTACCCAAAATCATCAATGAGGCAAAATACTCTGCCTTTATTTCTTCCATAAGCATTTCCGAATCTATAATACGACTAAACAATACCTGGTCAAAAATCAGGTGGTAAATCTCCTGCCATGCCGTAAAATACTGATTAGCCCGTGGTAATGCAGTATTTATTACAGGAATTTTTCTCTCATTCTTCACAAAAATAGCACCGCTCCAATATTGATTATCCAGCGGTATCTGAATTAATCCATACATATTCAAAATCTGCATTGCAAGCTGGTTGCTTGAGTTAATCTGCATCCTATTCCAATTGGTACGAACTAAAAGAGCCTTTTGGAACAAATCCGTATGAATTTCCCTGTTTTTACCCACAAATACATCAAGATTGTCTGATACAATTTTTTCACCCATAAGCCTACCTCTCAATAATAAATTTCGCAAAGCCCTAGAATATCCATTAACAAACCATATTGTTTCTGTGCCTTTTCACTCATATTATAGTCGTTCAGCGAATTTTGCGAATAACCCTCATCAACCGTCTTTGGTTTTGCCTCAAAAAAAAGCAATTCATCCGCCGAAATATTCAGTTCTGATAAAATCTTCTGGAGGTGTTTATCGAAAGTACTCTTATTATCAACATCGCCATTCAAGAGCTTATCAAGCGTAGGTCTGGAAATATCTGTTTTTTGGGAAAAAGAAACCTTCGTATACCCACGTTCCCTCATACAGACTTTCAGTTTGGCAGCTACGAGACTGCGCTGTTCAAATAAATCGTCAAATTTCATTTGAATATCTCCCTTCATATCTATGATTATACTCCCTTCTGTCAGAAAATCAACAATATGTGTAAAATTGTTTTTTACATTTTTACCATTTATAATATGCCATTTTCCATATTATTTTACGTTGGCAGGTTTCTTTAGTTTCCCAAATTCATATATTAATAATTAAAGATATTAACAGGACGCTACTCCATGGAACATATAAACAATCCCAAGCTTGAAAATCTTTTAAATCTTGCCCTTGACGCAACAGAAAACGAATTAAAAAAATCCCAGGTTCTTGAAACCGGATATTCACCGGATTCAAAAACCTGGGAGCTTATTGTAAAGTATAACGGTCAATTGGAAAAATTTAATTCGGAAGTCCTCCACATTGAACCCCTTTTAAACGGTTACGCCATCGCCACCGTCCGTGAAGACCTAATTGATGCCTTTGCAAATCTTGACGAGGTAGAGTATGTAGAAAAACCTAAGCGTCTGTATTTTGAATAGCTATAACTATCTATATACCACGCTGTTCCACCTAAGCTCATTTTTTAACGTCCTTATATCTGTATTATTGTCAATTACAACAGCCTCAATACCCATTGCATCAGCCCAATCCACCATCTGCTGTACTGTTAGGTCATAAGAAAATGCCGTATGGTGTGCTCCACCTGCAATAATCCAAGCCTCAGCTCCTTTTGTGAGATTAGGCTGTGGCGTCCAGAAAGCTGTAGCCACCGGAAGCTTAGGCATAGGCTTTTCAACCTTCTTACAGTCAACAGCATTGATGATAAGTCTGAAGCGGTTTCCAAGGTCAACAAGTGACGTTGCAACAGCAGGACCTGTCTTTGACGTGAATACAAGTCTTGCAGGGTCCTCCCTGTTGCCCATTGAAAGTGGGCAGACCTTAATTCCTATCTCGCCATCGGCTATTGTAGGGCAAACTTCAAGCATATGAGCCTCCAAAACGCCTTCCTTGCCAGGTACGAAGTTATATGTATAATCCTCCATAAATGAAGTACCCTTTGCGTCCTTCACATTAGAAGCCATAATCTTCATAAGCCTTACCATAGCTGCCGTCTTCCAGTCTCCCTCTGCACCAAAGCCATAGCCCTTTTCCATAAGTCTCTGAATAGCAAGACCTGGAAGCTGCTTTAATCCACCGAGCATTCCAAAGTGGGTAACTATTGCATGGTAATCTCTTTCCTCAAGGAACTTCTCAAGTCCGATTTCAATACCTGCCTGAACCTCAACATGCTTTCTAAACTCTGCCTCGTCCCTGCCCTCTAACAAAATCTTATATTTGCTGTAATATTCATCTGTGAGGTTTTTAATGTCAGCATCAGATACCGCATCAACATACTCTACAAGGTCGTTTACGTTATAATGGTCAATTTCCCAACCAAACTTAATCTGGGCTTCAACCTTGTCTCCCTCTGTAACAGCAACATTATTCATATTGTCACCGAAACGGCATACCCTTATGTGTGAAGACTCCATTACGCCTACTGCTGTAACCATCCACTGTGCAATCTGCTTAACAACCTCCGGATTCTGCCAATGGCCTACCACTATCTTTCTCTCAATTCCCATACGGCTTACAATATGACCATACTCCCTGTCACCGTGTGCCGACTGGTTCTCATTCATGAAATCCATGTCGATTGTGTCATAAGGTATTTCCTCATTGAACTGTGTATGAAAATGCATTAACGGTTTTCTATACTCCTGAAGTCCGAGAATCCACGACTTTGCAGGTGAGAAAGTATGCATCCATGTGATAACTCCTGCGCACTCCTCGTCTGCATTTGCCTCATTAAAGGTCTTTCTAATAACCGCATTTGTTATAAGTGTCGGTTTCCAAACCACTTCATAAGGAAGCAGTCCTGATTTATTAAGCCCATCAACGATAATCTTAGAATGTTCTGCGACCTTTCTAAGACACTCGTCACCATATAAATCCTGTGAACCTGTTGCAAACCAAAACTTGTAATTTTTTCCTGTTTTCATATAAATCTCCTTTTTGTATTTATTAACTATCCAATACATCCATAGTTGCAAATAGCTT
>CAYTGS010000054.1:0-12572 GCA_964437435.1 uncultured Roseburia sp. | reverse complement strand
ATCAGTCAGGCTTTGCAGGAATGAGATATTCTATCTCTAACACAGCAGAGTACGGTGATTATGTAACAGGACCTAAGCTTATCACAGAGGAAACTAAGAAGACCATGAAGAAAATCCTTTCTGATATTCAGGACGGTACATTTGCTAAGGAGTTCTTATTAGACATGTCTCCAGCAGGACGTCAGGTTCACTTCAAGGCTATGAGAAAGCTTGCAGCAGAGCATCCTTCAGAGAAGGTTGGCGAGGAAATCCGTAAGCTTTATAGCTGGAACAATGAGGCGGATAAGTTTATTAACAATTAATTTTGACTTTCATATCATTTTATTCCAAGAAGTGGAAATGAAACATATGTTTTATTTCCACTTCCTTTTTTTATATAAATATGGTATACTAGATACAGATGACTAAAGAGCTCGGAGGAACAAAAAATGTATGCATACATAAAAGGGGAAATTGTTGACATATCGGAGGACAATCTTGTACTTGAATGTAACAATATAGGCTACAATATACGTATACCATATAGCGTGGCACAGCGTCTGCCTGGAATAGGGGCTACTGTAAAAATTTATACATATACAAGCGTCAGGGAGGATGCCTTTAACCTTTTTGGCTTCCTGTCAAAGGATGATTTGGAGGTTTATAAGATGCTTATAGCCGTAAATGGAATTGGACCCAAGGGAGCACTCAGCGTATTGTCGGCAATGAGTGCGGATGATTTGAGGTTTGCAATTATTTCAGGGGATTCAAAAGCAATATCAAAGGCGCAGGGGGTTGGAACCAAGTCAGCGGAGAGGATAATCCTTGAGCTTAAGGATAAGATTAAGATGTTTGGTGCTGAGGAGGAGAGTGATGATTCATCCATTATTGGAACGCTTGACGGCTCTGATATTAAAAATCAGGCAAGAAACGAGGCTATAGAAGCCCTTTCAGCACTTGGCTATTCACCGACAGAGGCACTTAAGGCTGTCAAACAGCTTGAGATAACCGAGGATATGGACTCTGGTGCAATACTTAAGGCTGCACTTAGGGTTATAAGTACGTTATAATGTTTTAAGGAAAGGTTTTAGTATGGCACCGAGAGTTATAGAGACAAAGCTTTTAGATGAGGATATTAAGCTTGAGGGGAGCTTGAGACCTCAATATTTAAAGGATTATATAGGACAGAAAAAGATAAAGGATGTCCTCAAAATATACATAGAAGCGGCGAAACAGAGGGAGGATTCACTTGACCATGTATTGTTTTATGGACCTCCTGGACTTGGAAAGACAACCCTTGCCGGAATTATCGCAAACGAGATGGGTGTGAATATAAAGGTGACGAGTGGACCTGCCATTGAGAAGCCGGGTGAAATGGCTGCAATTTTAAATGGTTTGCAGGAGGGGGATATTTTATTTATAGATGAAATCCACCGATTGAACAGGCAGGTTGAGGAGGTGCTTTATCCGGCAATGGAGGATTTTGCCATTGATATTATGATAGGTAAGGGTACTTCGGCTCGTTCGGTCAGGCTTGAACTGCCTAAGTTCACACTTATAGGGGCAACCACGAGGGCAGGGCTTTTGACAGCTCCGTTAAGGGATAGGTTTGGGGTTATAGAACACCTTGAATTTTATTCTTTAGAGGAGCTTAAGCTTATTATACAACATTCCTCAAGGATACTTAACGTCCAGATTGATGAACAGGGGGCACTGGAGCTTGCGAGGAGAAGCCGTGGAACGCCTAGACTTGCAAACCGTATTCTTAAGAGGGTAAGGGATTTCGCACAGGTCAAATATGACGGCCGAATAACCTTGGAAGTCGCAAACACTGCCCTTGACCTGCTTGATGTTGATAAGTTGGGGCTTGACCAGACAGACAGGCTTATACTAATGACAATGATAGAAAAATTTAATGGTGGACCTGTAGGGTTGGATACCTTGTCGGCTGCTATAGGAGAGGACAGCGGAACCATTGAGGATGTATATGAGCCGTATCTTATTAAGAACGGGCTTATTATGAGGACACCAAGGGGGAGGGTTGTATCTGAGCTTGCCTACAGCCATTTGGGACTTGAAATACCCGAATAATTTGATATAATTTCTATTAGGCAATATTACAATGTATAAATGCATTGATGGATAAAAGGAGGGCACAATCATGTCAGATAAAACAGATACTGAGGTTATAATTGGGGGTAAAGTTCTTACGGTAAGCGGTAATGAAAGCACTGAATATCTCCAGAAGGTTGCTACATATATTAACAATAAAATAAATGAATATGCAAAGATGGACAGCTATAAGAGGCATCCGGCAGACAAACAAAACGTGCTTATCCAGTTGAATATTGCAGATGATTATTTTAAGGCTAAAAATCAAGTTGAGCTTTTGGAGTCGGATTTAAAGACAAAGGAAAATGAGCTTTATGATTTAAAACATGAATTGATTTCAATACAGATGAAGCTAGATGAGACTACAAAGCTACTTAATGAGTCAAATGAACAGTTAAACGAAAATTCAAAGCAGATTGTTCGTCTTGAAACGGAGCTTAAAGAATGTCAGAAATAGAATTACTAGCCCCCGCAGGTAATTTTGAATGTTTCAGGGCTGCCATAAATGCGGGAGCCAATGCCGTGTATCTTGGCGGTGAAAAGTTCGGAGCCAGGGCATACGCAGGAAATTTTACAGGTGACGAGATTATTGATGCGCTAAAAATAGCACATATATTTGACAGAAAAATATACCTTACGGTAAATACCCTTATAAAGGAAAATGAAATAGGAGAGCTTGTACCATACATTAAACCCTTGTATGAAGCTGGGCTTGACGGTGTTATAGTACAGGATATTGGGGCATTGGAAATTTTAAGGGATAATTTTCCAGGGCTTGAGCTTCATGCGAGTACCCAAATGGCAATTACGGGTATGTATGGTGCCGAGTATATGAAAAAGCTTGGAGTTTGCAGGGTTGTACCCGCTAGGGAGCTGTCATTGGACGAGATAAGGGATATAAAGGATAGGACAGGGCTTGATATAGAGTGCTTTGTTCATGGTGCCATGTGCTATGCTTATTCCGGACAATGCCTTTTTAGCTCAATTCTTGGAGGAAGAAGCGGCAATCGTGGCAGGTGTGCCGGACCGTGCAGGCTTCCATATACAGACAAAAAAGGAAATACGGTCTATCCGTTAAGCCTTAAGGATATGTATACACTTCCTATGCTTCCTGAACTTATAAAGGCAGGTGTATATTCCTTTAAGATTGAGGGCAGGATGAAAAGCCCTGAGTATGTTGCAGGGGTTACTGCAATGTATAGGAAATATATTGATATGTATCTTTCTAACCCTGATAAGCCATATAAGGTTGATAAAAGGGATGAGCAGATGCTTAGAAATTTATATATCCGCTCTGATATATGTAACGGATATTACAAAAGACACAATGATAAGTCTATGATTACTCTTGGCGAGCCAGGATATTCAGGAAATTCCCCAGAGGTGGTAAAATATATTCAGGATACGTATATTGCTAAGAACATAACAAAGAAAATATCCGGATATGTAAGGATTTATGCAGATGAGGCGGCAATGCTCACGCTGTACTGTGACGGTAATTCGATTACAGTTACGGGGGATGTGGCAGGAAAAGCACAAAAAAGACCCATTGACGAAGAGGAAATTAATAAGAGGATAAGAAAGCTTGGCGATACCTGCTTTGAATTGGAGGAGCTTAATATTGATACTGACGGTGGGGCGTTTATGCCTGTAAAGTCGTTAAATGAGCTAAGGCGAAGTGCGTGTGCGGAGTTGGAAAAGCAGCTTTGCAGCGTGAAGGACAGGTCAGTACCAGATAAGGTTAAAGTTTCAGCTAATTCTCTACAAATTCAGACAGGTAGGAAAAACGAGCTTTGCGTGCTTGTCACTACAGGGGAACAGCTACAGGCTGTCAACAGTATCGGATATATTGAAAAAATATATGTTAATGGTGATATTTTCCTTGCAAATAAAAATTCATATAATTTTTTGAATACGGACAAGGAGTATATATTGGCATTGCCACATATTTTCAGGAAGAAATCATATAAATATATCCCTGAATATGAAAAAATGCTAAAGTCGGGGAAATTTAAAGGTGCCTTGGTCAGAAATTTTGAAGAATTGCAGTGGCTTAAAGAGATTGGATATGAGGGTGGTATATGCTCTGATTATACAGTTTATGCATGGAATAACAAATCGATTTCATTTTATGAGAAACAGCTTATGGCAATTACGCTTCCCTTAGAGCTGAATAAAAGGGAGCTGGAAAATATAAAAACGGACAGCAGAAGTTCGTTTGTCATATATGGATATCTGCCTCTTATGTATTCGGCAAACTGTGTTCAAAATACATTAGAGGGATGTGTAAATAATATATCCGATAGGTTGAATATTTACAGGCTTACTGACAGATATAAAAATAATTTTTCCATAGTGGGAAACTGCCTCCACTGCTATAATATTTTGTATAATACCGTTCCACTGTCGCTTCATGGTCAGATTGGCGGTATTTTGGAAAAAGGATATGGAGAGTTGAGACTTGATTTTTCTATGGAAAACGGGGATGATACAAGGACTGTTACAGAGTATTATTCCGGACTAATTAACAAAAGAGTAAATGTTGGTGACTTCCCACTTGGAAACTTTACCAATGGACATTATAAACGCGGCGTTGAATAAAGAACTTTTAAATTATTAAGTCCGCAGAAATGTGAGGGCAACTATGTTAAGAGCAGTCATAGAGCTGTCAAAGTACATTTTGGCAGGAAATATATTTTTATACGTTTTGATAAGTTATATAATTTTGTGGCGTGATGACAGGAAACGTAAAAATATATTTTTTGTATTACAGTATATAATGATTTTCATAAATCATATGACCGGAAGCCTTGTGCTTTTGTCTACAAGAAAGGATTTTACATATCTTTTCCTACCTCTTTTCCAGATGATAACGGTATTTGCCTTTTTGGTTTTGATGAGGGCGCTGTACCCAAAATCAAACAGGCTTATTGCAAACCATATTGCTATGCTGCTGTCTATAAGCTTTGTAATACTGACAAGATTATCGCTTGGACGTTCAATGCGTCAGTTTGCAATTGTGGCGGCATCGTTGATAGTGGCACTGATTATACCTGTTTTTATGAAAAATATAAAGCTTCTTAAGAGCTGTGACCTGATATTTGCCTCGATAGGTATTTTCATATTAGGAGTAGTGCTCATAAGCGGCAGTGTCACGCATGGCTCAAAGCTTTCATTCTCGATTATGGGAATTTCGTTCCAACCGTCTGAGTTTGTTAAGATTTTGTATGTGATGTTTGTGGCAGCCATATTGTCAAAGGCAAAGAATTTTTGGTATATAGCATTGTCAGCGGCACTGGCTGCGGTTCATGTAATATTTTTGGCAGCTTCAAAGGACTTGGGAAGCGCACTTATTTATTATGTGGCATATGTGGTACTGCTTTTTGTCGCAACACGAAAGTTCAGATATTTAATTTTGGGAGTTGCGGGCGGTTCGATTGCAGCATACGCATCGTATTTTATGTTCTCCCATGTAAGGGTGAGGGTTGCTGCATGGTTAGACCCATGGAATGACATTAACGATACCGGATACCAGATAGCCCAGTCGCTTTTTGGCATAGGAACCGGAGGCTGGTTTGGCATGGGAATAGATTCGGGAACCCCCAGCTCGATTCCTTATGTTGAACAGGACTTTATATTCTCAGCGGTGTGCGAGGAATATGGCTTAATTTTTGGAATTTGCCTTATTGCTGTATGTGTAAATCTTTTTCTTGAGATTGTTCATGTTGCACATAGTTGTTATGATGAATATGTAAGGTATTCTATATATGGATTGGGGATAGTTTACATAGTACAGCTTTTCCTTACAATTGGAGGAAACAGCAAGTTTATTCCGCTTACAGGAGTAACACTTCCTCTGATTAGCTATGGTGGAAGCTCGGTACTGGCTTCGTTAATAATGTTTTCTATTGTGCAGGGCTTTTATATAAACAGCGACCAGATTTCTTATAATGAAGACGAGGAATATATTGACGACGGATATGATGATTATTATGCTGACAGTGATTATCAGAATGGCGATTGCCAATATGACGAGTACTATGAGGACGACGGGTATACAGACGAGTATTATGAGGATGACGGATATTATACCCCATATATTCCAAAGCTTCATATGAATGTAATGGCGGGTGTGTTTGTGGCTTTGTTTGTGGCAGTCAGCGGATATCTTGTTCATTTTGTATATTATGACAGCCCACAGGTAGTTAATAACTCGTACAATGCCAAGCGACAGGAGATTGTTGCGGCGCAGACTATCAGGGGGGATATAGTTTCAAGCGATGGGGAGGTTCTTGCAACAACCATATCTGGAACTGAAAAAAGATATTATCCGTATGCGGAGGTTTTTTCTCATGCTATAGGATATGACACTAATGGAAAAATGGGTGTGGAATTAAATTCCAATATGTATCTGGTTTCGTCAAACGTATCTTTAAACAGTAAGCTTTCGGATGACCTGGCAGACCAGAAGCATATGGGAAATACGGTTGTCACAACCTTTGACTCCACATTGCAGAAAGCGGCTTATGAGGCGCTTGGGGCTTATGACGGGGCGGTTATCGTTATGGAGCCTTCCACTGGGAAAATTCTAGCTATGGTTTCAAAGCCTGATTTTGACCCTAATTCAATTGATGAGATTTGGGACAGCCTTATTAATGATGATTCGAGTTCTGTATTGCTGAACAGGGCGACGCAGGGAATGTATCCTCCCGGCTCGACTTTCAAAATACTTACAGCCCTTGAATATATAAGGGAAAATCCGGACACATACAATAACTACAGCTATAGCTGTAATGGAAGATTTACAAGTGGAAACGATACAATAAATTGTTATCATGGTACAAATCATGGAAAAGTCAGCTTTACATTATCGTTTGCAAAATCGTGTAATTCATCCTTTGCAAATATAGGATTGAAGCTTAATAGGACAGAGTTCCTTAAAACTCTAAACAGTCTGTATTTTAATACGGATTTACCTGTAAGCTTCTCAACGAAGCAGAGTACGGTATCGGAGAACATAGTATATAATGACAGTGATATGATACAGGCGGCGATAGGACAGGGAACTACTTCGGTTACACCTTTGCAGATGGCTGTGGTTACTTCTATGATAGCAAATGGCGGTGAGATGATGACTCCGTATACTGTTGATAGGATAGAAAACGCCAATGGGGAGGTTATAAAGCAGTATAATCCTGAATCGCTTGGAAAGCTTATTTCTGAGGATGAGGCTGCCGCTTTACAAAATCTTATGTCGGCAGTTGTGGAGGAAGGAACCGGAACAAGGCTTAGCGGTCAGTCATACAGTGCCGCTGGAAAGACAGGCTCAGCCGAATATAATTCAATGTCTGATTCCCACGCATGGTTTACAGGATATACCTACGATACTGATAATCCGTTACAGATTACCGTCATTATGGAAGGTGCCGGCTCGGGCGGAGAATACGCTGTTCCAGTGGCAAGAAGAATACTTGATACCTACTATGGAAAATAATTTTTTGAATTAAAATGTAAATTTAATAAATTTTTTTATAATTATTCAATAATACTTTGTATTTTTTTACAGATTGGTGTATATTAGATATAGGTGTAATGTAGCTATGTGTGTAATAAGTAGTTACGCTGTAATTGAAATACTGTAGAAGGGAGTCAAGAGATGCTAAATCGCTTATTTGGAAATTACCTTGTGGAAAAAGAGACAATAACTAAGGAGCAGTTAGACAAGCTACTGCCTGTTTCTAAGGATTTTAAAGCGGAAGTGGAGACTATAGCAGTAATAACAAAGGTGCTGTCGGCTAAATCGGCACTTGATATTTTGGAGCAGATTGATAAGACTAGTGAACGGTTTGGTGAGAAAGCCATTGAGGAAGGCATACTTTCGGATGAGAAGCTTGATGATATTCTTACATACCAGTCGAATGGTTTTATGAAATTTGTTCAATGTCTGTTAAATGACGGATATATTTCATTACAGCAGGTTAATTCATTGCTGGATGATTTTCAGACAGCCGGAGGTTACAGCCCGTCACAGATGAGCGCATTGATACATGATGATATTGAGCAGTGTGTCAATATTTTTGTACCGCTGAAATCACCGGTGCTTAAGGCGCTTACGCTTACGGTTGTACAGACTATTAAGAGGCTTATAGACAGTGATATGTATCTTGATAAGGCTTATACGGCACGTTCATTGCAACTTGATAAATATGCCTGTCAGATGATAATAGGTGATATGCGTATGAAGGTATATATTACGGCACCAGGCAATGAGCTGCTTGGAATTGCCAACTATTTTACCGGAGACGTATATGAAAATGTCAATGATGATGCGCTTGATAATGTTGGTGAATTTATAAACTGTATTAACGGTTTATTTGCCACAAACTTAAGCTACGGCGATATGTCATTAGATATGAATTCACCGGAATATTCTATGGAAGGTCCGTTTATAAGCAATGAGAAAATGTATATTATCCCAGTTCATGCCAATGGTTGCAGCTTTAAGGTTGTAATAGAGGTATATGAATAAAAGTTATAGACTTAATAAATGTTAAGGAGATTGAGATATGAGTACAGTTATGATTGTTGATGATTCAAAAACATCCCGCTCAATGTTAAAAAATATTCTTGTTGAGCATGGCTATGAGGTTATCGCCGAGGCGGAAAACGGTCAGGAGGGCTTTGAAAAATATTGTGAACTTAAGCCTGATTTTGTGACCCTTGATATTACCATGCCCGTAATGGATGGAATAGAGACTCTTGTTAAAATTAAAGAGTATGATTCGTCTGCGAAGGTTATAATGGTAACGGCGGCAGGACAGAAAGGAAAGATGTTGGATGCGATAAAGCTTGGTGCGTCAGAGTTTGTCACAAAGCCGTTTGAGACAAATCAGATTATAAGTATAATCGAAAGCATTAAGTGATGATACGCACCGTACAGGAGGAAACGCCATGATACAAGCTACAAGCTGTGGCGGTGTAGTTATTTTCAGAGGGAAGATACTACTGTTATATAAAAATTTTAAAAACAGATATGAAGGCTGGGTGCTTCCCAAAGGAACTGTTGAGGACGGAGAAAAACATGTTGAAACTGCTTTGCGAGAGGTATTTGAGGAGGCAGGAGTTAGGGCAACTGTTATGAAATATATAGGCAAAAGTGAATATTCCTTCAATGTGCCACAGGATGTAGTGGAGAAGGAGGTTCATTGGTATTTGATGATGTCGGATAATTATTACAGCAGACCGCAGCATGAGGAATTCTTTGTTGATTCAGGATATTATAAGTATCATGAGGCATATCACCTGCTTAAGTTTTCAAATGAAAAGCAGATACTTGAACAGGCTTATGATGAATACTTAAATCTCCGAAATAATAGACTTTGGATAAAACCCCGATAATAATAAAACTTAAGAAGGTCTTTTGACCTTCTTTTCAAGTTTGTAATATGAGGTACTAACATGAATTTTTGCAACAATATGTATGTGAGTCCTATGCTTGATAAAAGGATTAAAAAGGTGAAATGGAAACTGAGAACCGGAAGACCGCAGCCGGAGGTTTATGTCATATCTATTGCGAAAAATAATGATTTGCTTGAAATATATCACAGTGCTATGCTGAAACAGAAATACTACAAAAGGAAAGAAAATGCACCTTATATTGTAGGACTGGCATGTGGCTACAAATCAGCGGTGAAACTGGTTATGGAAATGCTGGAGGATGTTCATGCAGTCACGGGCGGCTATGATGTTAAGACATACTTTGGTTACTATGATTAAATAAGGGGAGCGTATGGTATCTGCATTACATGTATTATTGACTATTTTAAAGATATTGGGTATTTTGGTGGTTTCAATATTGGGAATTGCCCTGTGTATATTGTTGCTGGTGCTTTTTGTTCCGGTCAGGTATAAATGCAAAGGTAGTTTTGGTGAAAAGGATATTTTTGCATGTGCAAGGGCAACCTGGCTTTTTCACTTTATTTCGGCATGTGCAAGCTTTGATAATGAAAAAAAGTTGTGGATAAGGGTAAAGCTTTTGGGAATATCCCTTTATGACAGTTTAAAACAAAAAAATAAATCTGAGGAAAAGCATAAAAAGCAAAAAAAGAAAAAAAATATAAATGAGGATATAAAAGAGGAAAAGGAAGAAATAAAGGAAGATGTAAGCGAAGAATTGGGCAAGCCGGATATCGAAATTGCACCTGAAGTTAAAGTGGCGGAGGAGGAGACGGAAACTCACGATAATGAGGCAGAACCGAAAATTCATTCTGATAAGAAAAGTATATTTTTAAAAATTCTGAAAAAAATTAATAATATAAAGTTCACAATTAGAAAAATATGTGATACAATACAAGCGGTTAGAAGTAATTTACAATATTATGTTAAGCTAATGAAGCTTGAAAGTACAAAAAAGGCATTTGAATCATGCAAAAAACAGCTATTGCGTGTACTTAAAATGGTTGCACCAAGGAAATATGACGTGCAGCTTCATTTGGGATTTGACGACCCGGCAAAGATGGGAGAGGTATTATCCATATGGGGCATGCTTTATCCGTGGCATATGGGGAAAATCAACATCCAGCCGGAATTTGAACAGTCCGTGATGGAGGGAACTTTTCTGGTAAAAGGACGGATTAGCATTTTTGTTATTGTGAAATCAGCCTGTATTTTATTTTTTGACAGGAACATAAAACTTTTTATAAAACGTCTGAAAAAATGAGAAAGGCAGAGTGGCGGAGGTTATAAAATATGGCAGATAACGGATTTAACGAAGTTGTAAATTCCATGATGAAGGGGATGGAGAGCTTTTTGTCTTCTAAAACAGTGGTAGGTGAGCCTACTGTTTCCGGAGATACAACAATCATTCCATTAGTGGATGTTACTTTTGGCGTAGGAGCAGGTTCATCGGGACAGGAAAAAAAGAATAGCGGAGCCGGGGGCATGACGGGAAAGATGTCACCAAGTGCGGTTCTGGTTATAAAAAACGGACAGGTAAGACTTGTCAACATTAAAAATCAGGATACTGTTAACAAGATTGTGGATATGGTTCCTGATATTATTGACAGGTTTACATCCAAAAAAGGAGATATGCCTAGTGATGAGGAGGCTATCAATGTGGCATTTCCCGATGAAAAATAGGTATATATAGTTTTGGTTTTACTAAAATCAAAGGGAGTAGTATTATGTTTGATTTTGATAAAAAGCTTATGAGCAGCGAAACGGAAAATGATGTTAAGGAAGTAAAGGCCTGGATGTTTCAGGAACAGGTTAGAATTCAGTCAAAGCAGGATGAGCTTCAGGAACTTAACAGAGAGCTTCAGGATTTGAGAAGAAGACTTGAGCGTGAGAAAACAAGGCTTGATTTGCGTGAAAAGTCATTGAATAAGCGTTTTAACGACAATGAGATATTTATTGCTAAGAAGCAAAAGATAATTGAGGATGCGTACCAGCAGCTTGCTTTGGATAGGAAAACGCTGGAATGTGAACGTTTAAATTTTGAACATGAAAAGAGTAAATACAGACGGCAGAAAATGGCGGGAACACGTACAAATACGAATAATGCCTATCAGCAGAGCAGTGATTCTTCAGCATCATATGACAACACCAGCTTTTTTAGGGGTGTTGATAATGAGTTGGATTTGAGAAAACGTTATAAGGAGCTTTTGAAGATATTCCACCCTGATAATAAGTGTGGAGATACAAAAACACTTATACGAATACAAACAGAATATGAAAATCTTAAAAGCCGGTACTACGAAGGGTAGTACCGGCTTTTGTCCTAATAAATTATGCTCTTTCAACAGCTCCTGAACGTAAACATCTTGTACATACATGCATTCTCTTAGCAGCTCCGTTAATCTTGCATTTTACACTTCTTACATTTGAATTCCAAATTGCATTGGATCTTCTATGAGAATGGCTTACGTTATTACCGAAATGAACGCCTTTGCCACAAATATCACACTTTGCCATCGTTAGCACCTCCTCGACTATACTAAGTCATTCGACTCACAACAGTAGTATCTTACCAAATAAATATATATTTGGCAAGGGATTTTTTATAAAAAAGTAAATTTTTTAAATACGTATTCCTTTTTTTGTAAAAAGCGGTTATAATATTACAGACTAATATTTCATAAAGGAGGAGAAATCTATGAAAGAAGGATCAATGAATACTCATATGGGTAATATCTATATCGATCCTGAAGTTATAGCCCAGTATGCCGGAAGCGTAGCGGTAGAGTGTTTTGGCATTGTGGGAATGGCTTCAGTTAACGTTAAGGATGGCTTAGTTAAGCTGCTTATGAAGGACACTATCACTCATGGAATATCAGTAAATATTGTTAATAATAAATTGATTCTTGATTTTCATGTCGTTGTTGCATATGGCGTAAGCATTATTACCGTATGTGATAATTTAATTAGTAATGTAAAATACAAGGTTGAAAATTTCACAGGTCTCGAAATCGAAAAAATCAACA
>CAYTGS010000053.1:0-12844 GCA_964437435.1 uncultured Roseburia sp. | reverse complement strand
AGTAGTCTTTTATATTATAGCCGTTTAATTCTAGGTTTGGCTCGTTGTGGATAAGCGGGGCTGATATGAAAAACGAACGTGCAAGTCCCTCAAAATATTCAGCTTTTATCTCCCAGAGGTTGTCTGCACTGTGAGGGTATGTTACCTTTGTCTCTTTTCTTGGCATTACTACGGGGTCGTTGAAGTCTTTGATGTTATCAAATACTCCACTTAAAAGGTATTTTGCCGCATCTATCCAGCTATTTCTTGTAAGCCCTGTGTAGGGGCTTAGATTAAAGTCTAGGTTTTTGGGGTTAAATATTTTTTCATCATAATTCATATCCACATGTTACCTCCATTTTTATACTCTTTTCAACATTTGCCTTAACGTCCTGTTCATTAAATGGTACGTCAAATTGGATTAAATAAATCGTGGTCTTATTTCCATCGTGAAGTGCGTGTTCTTTTGGAACAATTCTTATATTAAAAGCACCCTCTATTACAATTTTACAAACCGCATTTCCACCATCAATACCGGCCTTGCCTATAATCGTTATAATACTATTACCGTTTTCCTCTGTGATTGTAGGCTTATAAATCGACACAAGATTTTCTGTAAATTTCCTTGTATTTTTATTTGGAGTAAAAATATCTAAAACTGTTATTCTAAAACCGTTATCAGTATCAAATCCAATTTCCCTTGTAAGGCTGTCGATTATTCCTTTTTCGTATGCGTCGGCAAATGATATTTTAAGTTCCTTGTTTTCTTCATTCCATATAAATCCATCTGCTCTATAATCAGCCCCCTGCCCTTGTTCCGTGTCATTTATAAGAGGGACATTATGACCTAATGCCCTGTTGCAGAGTATATTATAGCGTCCCTCATGGAAATAGTCTTTTGTGTACTCGCCTGAACCTAGGTCTGCTATTAGCATATCTCCACCATAGACTACTAGAAAATTTCCTATATCGTTGTGGTTGTGGTTCTCGTCATTGTTGCCGCCTTTTGCAGCATAGCCGTTGCCGTCCTTATCCTTGCATATCATCCACTGTGCCGTAGGAAGCAGGTCAAAGCACGCCCCCTTGCTATTATTTTCTGCGCCCCCGCTGTATTTAATAAGCCATTTAATATTACGCTCATTGCAAATCCACCTATAGCAGTCATCATCATCAATGCCCCTTGCAAGAACATAATCGGGTGTCTGTACACTGCTATATTTATTTGACAAAAATGCTGTTAGTCCCGGAAGAAAACGGTCACTTGTGCTTGCATCAGAAAAGCTTAAGCTCACACCACCGCCAAAATAGCATTTCTGCTGAAACAGGGCAATCTTCTCACATTTTGGGTTTGCCATAAGGTCAATTTCGCCTTTTGTCTCCTCATATAAAAGCTCTGCAAATGCGGTGTAGTAGCTCATACCGTATGAGAAATAATAAAGCCCCTCTGTTACGGCTCCGTCCTCCTCTATTCCGCCTAGATAACAGTCAAGCGCCCCACATGCTCTTTTAATACATGGCTCTTTCCACTCTTTAGGAAGTGCGTCAAGCCTATCCATATAGATAGCTGTCATTCCGACATTTCCGCCACAGACTGCCGACCAGTTACAGCGGTCAGTTTCCCACCAGCTATAAGGAAATTTTGAGGTGCAAAACGGTGTAAGCACCCTTGTCATAATGTTGTCCTTAACCTTATTTATAAGCCACTCTGGAAATAAGTCTCCAAATATTACTAACATCTCCGAAAGGGTTCCTGCCGTCTCAGAAGCAAATAAATCCACCGTATTCACATCAAGATTATCAAAGTTTACATGGGCTGGAAGCGCCCAGAACCTTTCCCCGCAGATATCATTTATTACCTCTGTAAGCTTATCTATATATCGCTTTTTATTCTCGCTGTTCTTCTCATATTCCGCCAAAATTCCAAATACCATAAGGTATTTTCTACGGAGGAAATACACCTTTTCATATATAATCCTGTTTCCTGTTTTCTGGTAAAGGTAAAAATCCTCATCAGAAAGAGCAGGCATGGTGCCTTTATTTAAAAGCTCCACTCCTGCCTGCTCTAATTCACTCCAAAATGACTTTACATAATTTATTTCTGTATTATTCATTGTTATGCGCCTTTCACTTGCATACTTTTCCATAAACTTCTAACTGGGTAAGTGCCGGAAATGGAGACTCATTCTCTGCCTTGATTAAATTCTTCATTTCTACCCATGTCACTGTGCGCTTATCAAAACATATTTCCTGCGCTTCATGAGTTTTTTTGAGCTGTGCCTTAATACTTGTGCCGTCTGAAAATTCCAATGTCACCTCATTCCACCAATTATCATGTGGAAAATCAGCCCTTAAATATATAACTGCTTTATCCACTTCCACTTTATTTCCAAAATCAATCCTTATAAGGGCATCGGGATTTCTATTAATCCCCCATGATGTATAAGGCCACTGCCCATGGGAGCTGTTTGCCTTTACCCCATCTATAGCATTTCTTGCGGCAAACACCGCCTCGTTTCTCGTCTCCACATTTGCAGATGCATGTGGGTATGATGTATTGTTCTCGTGGTTGTCATAAACATTTAATGCGAGGTTTCGGTAGGCATAAATCTCATATTCCGCAGCCTCCCTTACATGAAGATAATGGCTTGTTCCCGAAAATGACTTTGGAGAATATGAGGTCTTTGCCTCGCCAAAGGGTATCTTAAACTCCACATTTCCAGTAACTAATATAAGTGCCTCGCCAAGGGCGTCATCTGCCTGGAACCAGAAATATTTAGGCTCTCCTGCGTATTCAAGCACAATCCTATCGCCCTCACCGTATTCAGAAGTCGCCACAAGATATGCCTCCCTGTCACCACGCTCCACAAATTTTGTCTCTCCGTCAGCCTTTAAGACCTTTATTGAAACCATATTTAACACCAACTTTCAAATTTATTTATTCAATATCCCAACCTTGAACCCTGAAAATCTGATTATAAATCAGGGATTGGAGATATGCTATAAGTCCCACTGATATTATAAGAAGCGGCCAAAATACAAATATTCCAAGTGCGATATAGCAGACCGCTATCACTAACAAAAGTATACTCCAGCCAAAATTTCTTATGGCAAGGTAAAATGCCGCCTTCACATATCCCATAATCGAATTATCCAACCTTGCCATAACAGGGAAAAGATATAAAAGAGTAATGAGATATACAAATATAACAACAGCAAGTGCCGCCATAAGCATACTTGCTAACGGAGTGCCAAGACGCAAGCAAACATATATGTCACCTCCAAGCACTCCGCCCACTACAAGCACCAAAAGCCATGCTTTTACTGTCTCGGAAAATAGCTTTGCAAATGTTTTAAAATACATGGGGACAACATATCCCTCCTGATTTTTAATCATTTTAAGCGTTATGTAATATACCGTCGTGGTGGCTGTCCCCATTGTTATAACAGGGATTGAGGTCACTGACCACAAAACCGTAAGTACCAGAAAATCTATAAGTCTTCCCATGAATTTCCACACTGGACTGTCATATGCAAAAACCTTTCCCATAACCAATCTCCTACTTGTAAATAAAAACTTTTACCAATAAGGGTTCCATTTCTTCATAAGCCTTGTCAAAGCCTCCATGTAGAAATAATCTCCCCATGCATTACACTCATCAACACCATAATGGTTACACGTATTATATGGTGAATGGTTTGAATATGTACTGTGAAGCACAAGTCCGTTTGACTCTTTAAAATCCTTAACAGCGCATTTATCATACACTGCCTTTAAGAGCTGTTTAGCAACCGTTACATAATAGCCCCTCTCCTCCTGTGGGAGATATTTTACCATCTCTAACATTCCACAGGCAGCTATTGAAGCGCTAGATGAATCCCTAGGCTGGTCATCACCTGAATTAAATTCCAAATCCCAATAGGGAACTAAATCCTTTGGAAGATGTGATAAAAAATACTCTGTCACGTGCCTGAAAATATCAATATATTCCTCCCGTCCGGTATACTTATAGGCAAGTGCCATACCATATATTCCCCATGCCTGACCTCTCGTCCATGCAGAGCCGTCACGATAGCCCTGACAGGTTGCTCCGTGGTCTGGTGCCCCAGTCTTGGGGTCAAAGAAAAATGTATGCCATGTGGAATAGTCATCACGTATTACATTTTTCACTGCAGTATGGATATGCTTTTCGGCTATTTCACGATACTTACTGTCATTAGTCTCCTCTGATGCCCAATATAATAATGGCAGGTTAAGAAGACAATCAATGATTAAACGGTAATTCTCAGGTGCATCCATTGCTCCCCATGCCTGAATAAATTCCCCTACCGGATGAAAGCGACGGATAAGCTGATCCGCTGCCATAATTGCAGCCTCACGTCCCTGCTTTGAGCCGGTAAGCTTATAGCCCGCAACACATGACGGCGAATATAAAAATCCCATATCGTGATGGTCTACGGCAATTTTATTAACTATTCTATCATAGAATGACTTAATCTGTATATCTGCCGAGTTTTTTAATTTATCCTTTGCGTCGGGAATTATATTGCCATTTGTCACGTCCTTTATCTCGTGGTTTGTCGCATATTCATATGCAAGCCATATTTCACCTGTCCAAAATCCAGTCGTCCAGTCAGTATTTTCTATTGGTTTGTAAAAACCATTTTCACTATAAGCGTTTTGAAACTTATCGGTAAAGGTCTTTAAATTTTCCACCACACTTGAGCCTGCATATGAAAGTGCCTTATCTATTTCATCGTCTGAAATTTCCAGATGATTTTCAAATATTGTTTTATTAATTTCCATATTAATCCTCCACTCTAAAGCAACTTGCGAATTAGCCTTTAAGTCCTGTTGAGGCAACACCCTCTACAAAATACTTTTGCAGACACAGGAAAACTACAAGTACCGGAATTAACGAAAGGACTGAACCTGCCATTATCAGACCATAATCTGATGAATACTGGCTGATAAACATTTTAAGTCCTAGCTGGATTGTCTTTTTGCTCTCAGTCTTTAAATAGATGAGTGGTCCTAAGTAGTCATTCCATGTATTTACAAATGTAAATATTGTCAATGTCGAAAGCGCAGGCTTTGACAGTGGAAGCATTATTTTTAGGTAAATACCATACTCACTCATTCCGTCAATCCTTGCCGCCTCGCAAAGCTCATCAGGTATATCCTCATAGAACTGTTTCATCATAAATACACCAAATGCCGAGAAGGCTTGAAGGCAAATGATAGCTAAAAGTCTGTCGTTTAAGCCCATTTTCCTCATCATTAAAAACTGTGGCACCATGTATACCTGCCACGGCATTGCGATTGTTGCAATGTAGGCAAAAAACAGTTTGTTTTTATGCTTAAAATCAAGCTTTGCAAAGGAATAAGCTGCAAAGCTGCTTGTCAATAACTGCAAAAATGTTACCACGATTGTCAAAAATACTGTGTTCTCTACAAACTTTAAAAACGGAATTTTTGTCCAAATATCCCTATAATTACTCCACTTCGGATGCTCAGGTATTAACACAAATGGATTCATTTGGAATACTTCCCTGTCGCTCTTAATTGATGCCGATAGCATCCATATAAAAGGTATCAGCATCAATGCCGCTATTATTATAAGAATAATATATACAGCAGTCTTACCTGCTATGGCTTTTCTTCTGGCTGATTTCATATCCGTCACGCTCCTTTCCTACTGCTCATACTTCTTCTGTCCCTTGAACTGTATCATTGTTACCACAAATACCAAAAGGAATAAAACCATTGCAACCGCACTTGAGTAGCCAAGCTTCCAGTCAATAAACGCTTTCTGGTAAATATAATATACTAGAACTGTTGATGAGGTTGTAAGCTCTCCGCTTCCTCCGCCGGCAAGCATTATCGCTATATCATATACCTTAAAGCAATTGATTGTAAGCATTACCACTACAAAAAATGTGGTAGAACGAAGCTGCGGCCATGTTATGTATTGGAATTTGTGCCATGCATTTGCCCCATCAAGCGATGCCGCCTCATATAGCTCTGATGAAATACCCTGAAGTCCTGCAAGGTATATTACCATGTAATAACCCATGTATTTCCATACGCTGAATAAAATCATGCTTAGAAGTACAAGGCTTCCCGTAAACCATTGCGGAAGTCTTTCCTGTGGAACATTAAAATATGTATAAAGGATATTGTTGATAGGTCCCTTTGACGGATGAAAAAGCATCTTCCATACTGAAGTTACTGCCACAAGAGACGCTACATATGGGAAAAAGGAAAGTGTTCTAAATATTGCACGTCCTCGAACTTTCTGATTTAATATGATTGCAAGTGCAAGTGACGCAATCATTGTAAGCGGTACTGTTCCTATACAATAAATAATTGTATTTCCAAGGGCTGCCTTAAAAAAAACATCCCCTGCCAACTGTTTAAAATTGTCAAGTCCTGCAAAAGTAATGGGATTACTGCCATCCCAATTCAAAAATGCAAGGGCAAATGCGAATACGATTGGTATAAGTGTAAATACTGCAAATCCTATAAAATTTGGTGCGATAAAGGAATATGCCACTAAATTACGCTTTGTCTGACGGCTAAGTCCTTTTGTCATAATCACCCCTCCTAATACTCGTTAATTCTGTTAAAAAGAGCCGGCCTTTTTATTTGCCGGCTCCTTAATTTTAATATGTAATTAGTTACCAAGAATTGCTGCAACTGCCTCGTTCATTGCCTCAATACCTTCATCAATTGACATCTCACCACTCATGATTGAACCATGATATGAGTCTAATGCACTGTTGATTTCTGATACGTTCTCAGCATAAGGAACCTCAAGGTAAAGGTTAGATACCTCAAGAGCTTCCTTTGATGCCTCATCTGTTGGGAATCCGTCAAGGCTTGTGATTAAATCCATAGCCTCATCTGTCATGATAGCTGGGAAGTTTCCTGTTTCAGCCATAACTGCTGCACCTTCTTCACCGCTGACCCACTTAACAAAATCCCATGCTGCATCAGGTGTATCAGTTGCTGTTGTAACTGAAAGACCTGTGATTGTTCCTAATGTAGAGCCTGCCTCAACACCGTCTGCATGAGGATACTTAACAATACCCCAATTTCCGCAAAGGCTTGAATCATACTCACCACTTGCAAGGTTGTTAATCATTGTAGATATAAACCAAGAACCCATGTTCATCATAGCTACATCTCCGCCTGAGAATGCTGCTGAGTAATGAAGTCCCTCTGCCTTTAAGTCTGTATACTTACGGCAAACACCGTCTGCTTCCTCACCCAGAACCATCTCATAGTATGGTTTCATAAATTCATAATCACCGTCAAGGATTGAATGTTGTCCGTCAAGTACTGCAAAAAGCTGTACAGCCGAACGCCATGTGTGGTAATGTGCACCATAAACCTGTGAACCAAAAGTTGTATCTGTCATTTCCCTTGCAAGAGCGTCATACTCATCAAAAGTCATGTCGTTTGTAGGATAGTCAACGCCTGCCGCATCAAACAAATCCTTGTTGTAGAAAAGTACCCAGAAGTCATTTCTGAAAGGTAATTCATAAAGGCTTCCGTCTACTGTAATCTGGTCTGTTGCACCTGCGTATTTACTAAGGTCAACACCGTCTGCTGCAATATAATCGTCAAGTGAAGCGATTGCATTCTTCTGAACCAATGTAGCATATCCAGGTACATCCTTTATGGTAACAACATCAAAGTCAGAACCGCTTCCTGAAAGCTCTGTTGCCAATACCGTCATATAATCTGTAGAGCCAAGGTCAACCATTTCAATAGTAACATTTGGCGCTACCTCTGCATAAGCATCTACAAGTGCCTGCCAGTAAGCTGTGGAATCCTTGTCCCAAATTGCCCACTTGAGTGTTACAGGCTCTGCATCAGCTACCTCCTCGGCTACTGCTGACTGCTGTTCCTGCTGCGTTGCATTTGCATTGTCTACTGCCGTCTGCTCTGCTGATGCAGTGGAATCCGATGATGATGTGTCGGTTGATGTAGATGATGAACCTCCACATGCAGTAAGTGATGCAACCATTGACGCTGCAAGTAACATACTTAAAATTTTCTTTTTCATATAAACCTTCCCTTCTTAAATGAAATTTATATTTGTTGCTTAATATAAGCATAGTATATTGGTTTTTTCTTATAAAATGAATGTCATAATTTTTAATTTAATGTATTTTCTTCATAATTTTTTTATTTACATTTCATTTATCCATGTATTTTTTTATGAAATCATGTAATTTTTTATTGTTTTACTTTATAATCTTAATATTATTTTGTATAATTATATCTATATTTGTTTGACAATAACAAGGGAGATACAACCATGTTTAAATACTTTCCCAATAAATCCTCCTATAAATTACAGTTTCGTATCGTATTGATGACATTATCGCTTTCGCTAAGTGCAGGAATACTATTCAGCCTTTTTTTTACCTCTTTTTACCGCAGCTACCTGTCAAAATCAACGATAACCTCAACCGCTGCCAACATGAAATTTCTGACAGACTCGATTGATGACAGTTTAAATTCTGTCACACAACTTATAAACTGGGCTCAGGGCAATACAACAATAAGCAGCTACACTGAGGCAAAGAACGGTTCGGGATATGGACTAAAAGCATTAAAGGCATACGAGCGTCTCTATGAGGAATATCAGAATACACCTGTAAATTCTATGCTTTTCCGTGTGGTAATCGGCAATAAATATAATCGTTTTATTCAAATTGTACCAACGCAGTATTCCACCAACCACGATTTAGGCGCTGAAATTCCAAAGCTTTCTTATTTTGATGAGCTTTTGTGGTCATCCCAAGAACAGTTTTCCACAGGCTTTTTAAACGACCCTTTTTATCTATATTCCGACAAGAAGGTAATACCGCTTGTATATCCTATTTATGCCAAATACCGTTCCGACATGACAGGTTGGATTTTCGTGGAGGTGACGCAGGAGCTTTTCACGGCACCATTGGAATATTATAATCTCAATTCCGGTGAAAATACTTATCTTGTACTCGATGAGCACACGTACCTTATGGAAGACAACGATATAACCCCTTGCGATTTTACATATGAAATAGAAAAAGACCTGACAGTGTATGATGACGGCAACTCATCATATAATGCATACCGTGTACATGAACATTCTGCAAACAAGGATATCACGATTGTAATAAGCCCCCTCTCCCAGCCTGACTGCTTTATTATCCAAACCATTTCCGACAAGGAAATACAGGCACAAAACAGAATGCTTATACTGATATGGGTTATTATTATTGTGATAATGCTCTTTGTTGCACTTATTTTAATGTTCGCCCTCCACCGCTCCATTGGAATTCCAGTCAGCAGGATAAGGGTACGCCTAAAGGCTATTTCAGGCGGTAATTTTGAGCCGGATTCATCCATAGAATGGGACAATGAATTAGGCGATATCGGTCGGGGAATAAATAAGCTCTCTCTTGATTTGGAAAAGCTTATCGAATCACGTATTTCCGATGAGAAGGAAAAGAAGGATTTAGAATACAAAATTCTCCAAAACCAAATTAACCCCCATTTCCTATACAATACATTAAATTCAATAAAATGGATGGCAGCCGTTCAGGGGGCTGACGGTATAGCAGATATGACCACCTCGCTTTCAAGACTTTTAAGAAGTATATCAAAGGGTACAAAGCTTCTAATTCCTTTATCCGAGGAGCTGTCACTTGTAAAGGACTATTTCAATATCCAGAATTACAGGTATGGCGGCACAATAAAACTTGATGTTGAATGTAATGATGACAGCCTTTTGGATGTACCGATTATAAAGTTTACGTTGCAGCCGATTGTCGAAAATGCGATTTTCCACGGACTAGAGCCAAAGGGAAATGTCGGAAATATAAAGATTATTGTGCAGAAAAACTCAAATGAAGATTTAGAGGTTATTATATGGGATAACGGTGTCGGTATTCCAAAGGAAAAAATTGATATCCTCCTGTCCGATGATAATGCAGCACCCTCCGAATTTTTTAAGGATATCGGAATTTCAAATGTTCACAAGCGTCTTCAGTATGAATTTGGCAGCAATTATGGAATAAACATTGAAAGCGTAGAAAACAAATTTACAAAAATGATTATAACAATACCTATAAATACAAATTAGCAGAAAGGATTTTTCATATGTATAAGCTTCTTATTATTGACGACGAACCTTTAATACAGGCTGGAATACGTTCAATGGTAGCCTGGAATGAGATTGGCGTTGACGTGTGCGGTGTGGCATCAAACGGTCAGGCAGGTTGGGAAATCATGAACGAGCAAAATCCCGACATTATTATAACTGATATAAAAATGCCTGTAATGTCAGGCTTAGAGCTTCTTAAAAAAACAAGGGAAACTTACCCTGAACACGATTATCCCGCTTTCATAATACTCACAAGCTATGAGGAATTTCAGATTGCAAAGGATGCCGTAACATACCATGCAACTGATTACCTAGTTAAGCTTGATTTGACACCGGAATTATTAAGAAACGCCGTTCTTCGTGCAATAGAAGGTCTCCCGAAAAATATGCCTGCCTCGTCAGATGTCGATACAATTTCAGCCAGTGACGTTCAAAGCTTTCGTGATAAGTTTTTCATAAGACTTTTACATAACCTTTATGACTCTCCATTACAGTTTGAGCTATTAAAGGATGATTTGAATATTGAATTTTCATACAAAGCATACCAGTGCTGTTATTTTGAAATGCAGAATATTTCCGTTGACAGAATGGATATTTCAAAGCAGGTACTTTTATATTCAAATTCATACCAGCTATTAACGGAGCTGACAGCCAAATATCTTGAGGCTTACTTTGTCACATTAGACAGAAAGCATGGGGCAATCATTATATTATATGAAAATACTCCTGCAAATGACAGCGACCTTGCTCTTATGGATAGTCTACGCCAGATTAGCAATTCGCTTGAAGCCTATTACCAGACCACGCTTAAAATCGGTATCGGAACCGTTGTAAACGCACCGCTTTTAATTTCAGATTCATACCAGGCTGCACGTCTTACCTTTAGCGGAATAAAAAGTGATACCGGCATATCCTCGTCAGCGGATAGCTCCCTATATTCTAATACTGAAAGCCACATGGTATTTAATCTTTCGCTGATTAAGGACGATTTAAGCAAGGCATTTTCAGAATATGACGAGGAGCTTTTGTACAATGTAATAAGTCAGGTTATCACGCTTTTCGAGGAATATCCGCCTAATTATGTACAGGCTCTTGATGCAGCCTGCAATATACTGTTTTTATCCATATCATTACTGCCAAATGGAGAGGAGCAGATTTGCGCCCTTTTCCCTGATTACGATGACAACTACCGCTCAATCTACCGCCAAAATACAACAGAACAGATAATAGAATGGCTTAATCTTTTCCGTGACAGACTCTGTGAAAGCTTTGCGACACATAAAAAAGAACACCGTCACCATATCGTTGACAATGTTAAAAAGTATATCGAACTTCATATAACGCAAAAGCTAAGCCTGAATGAAGTTGCGGCAATTTATGGAATTTCACCAAATTATTTAAGTGCCCTTTTCAAAAAATATAACAGCTGTGGTTATTCAGAATATATCACAGAACAAAAAATAGCCAAGGCAAAACGCATGCTTTCGGAAGACAACTTAAAAGTCTACGAAGTGGCGGATGCCTTGGGCTTTGAAAGTGCATTTTATTTCAGCAAGGTATTTAAAAAGGTGGTGGGGGTTTCACCTAGCGAGTATCTAAACGAGCATTAGGTTTATAACATTGACAAGCTCATTTGCTCATATTTAATCGTTTCCGCTCCAGCATTATATGACCTTTTATTTAAAATATCACATAATTTTTCGTCAGACATAATATAGGGAATACCACCAAGCTCTATCAGCTTTTCATTGCCTGTTATTCCATTTTTCCAGACATATACTTTTCCCCATTTATTTTTTATAGCCTCTGTTGCACCGTTCCAGGTTCCTCCCTTATTATAGTCGGACTCAACAGCAAACGTCCCCAAGCCGGAAGCATATATAAATTTATTGCGGTTCAAAGCCCGTCCGGCAGAAAAACCAACGTCCGGCTTTTGGTCAGATATCAACAACATTCTACCATTTTCTACACCGGAGGATATTTGGAATTTTTTGAGTCTTGAAAACATACAATCCGTTATAAATGACACCACTCCGCCACCGGCATTAAGTGCTGTCATTTCAGATATTGTATCTACTCCCCTCGCACCGCCAGAATAAATGATTAATTTTTCCTCAGTTGCTTTTAAAGCGAGCTTTTTAGTAAATTCCACTCCGTTTGGACTGATATTTCTTGAACCTACTACGCCAATTCCCATTTTTCCTGAAAGTGATATATCCCCGGCATAAAATAATATCGGCGGTTTTTTGGTTTTTAATTTTCTGAGGAGCATTTTCGGATAATCTTTATTAATTTCTGTAATTACATTTATTCCCCTATTCTCATTTTCCCACAATTCACGTTCTACCGCTGCCCCTCTGTCAACAAGCTTGTTTATGCGCTCTATAAACTTTTGGTCATATCCAATGTTTTTCAAATCCTGACCGCCTGCATTATATACTATACTTGGCGGTAATTTTGCCGCTTCTAATGTATCATATAATTTATTCCATTCACCGAGCGATAATGGTTTTACGCCAAAATCAGAACCTATTCCAATATATGAGTACAAAAGGATTATACTCATCTCATCATCTGTAAATTTCATTTGTTTTCCTATAAATCATCCCTTAATTGGGGATATCATGAAAGCTATTTTAAATATGTCATCATTAGTATATCAAATTTGAGTGGATATGTATATAAAAACGTTGGCTCAGTTT
>CAYTGS010000052.1:0-13024 GCA_964437435.1 uncultured Roseburia sp. | reverse complement strand
TAATATAATCTTTTTAGCAATTAATCAACACATTTTTTATTTTTCTTTAAATTTTTATTGTAAACCTTTATTTTTCACGCTGAAAACTTATACTTTTTTTGTCCGAAGTATAGTTTTGAAGCTCCAAAGTACCCTTTTCACCTTCGAGACTTGGAAGAATACTTGGAAGCTGCATTATCTTTTCATCCAGATTTTCCAATTCACCAATATTTACCTTTACATCACCATATCCCAGCGTCACGTTGTAGCTGCTGTCAAACTGTATTTTATCGCAAAGCACATCATATTTGTTCAGAAGCTTTGTTATCGTAAGTATATTTTGGAATATGTTATTATTTTCAACGGGAAGCTTCTCGTACAAGACAACGTAGTCAAAATCAAGCCCTGTTACCTGTGGAACTCCGGGTGTTGTCACCTTTGATGCCTCCACCACCACACCGTTATTGTCAAAATACATATATCTTCCCAAATATTCCACATATCCGGCGAGTGCCTTTTCGTATACCGTGATACGTATGCTGTCATTGGACTGCACAACAACATCCATCGTCTCCACGAAAGGCACATCATCAATTTCCTTATTTTTATATTTAAGCGAAAGATATAATGAATTATCACCAAAATATCCCGTCATAATCATTGCCTTTATCTCATCAGCCGAATAATGCTGGTTTCCATCAACCGTCACATTTTTCACCTCATAATGGATAAGCACATAATATACCATGCATAGAAGTATATTTATTATTCCAAGCACTATGATTATCCGTACCCTAATATTCTTTCTCATAACTCCCCATTCCCTGCACCTGTTTATCAGTCAACGTAACCTATACGAGCCCCTAATTTCAAAAAATCACCTACTATATCCTCATAGCCCCTCCTTATATATTCTATGTCTGCAACCGTAGTTATACCATTTGCACAAAGTCCGGCAATTACAAGTGCTGCGCCTCCCCGAAGCTCCCTTGCAATCACATTGCATCCCTCCAGTTCGCCTCCTCCGTTTACAACCGCACTGTTATCGTCAAGGGTTATGTCAGCCCCCATCCTTATAAGCTCATCAACGATTTTAAAACGACTTGAGAAAATCCTGTCCCTGATTGTAATTTTACCGGGTAAGACACATGAAACCGCAAGGAGCTGAGATTGTAAATCCGTGGGAAATTTAGGATATATATCCGTCTCAACATAGGGCAGATTGACAATACCGCCCCTTTTGGCATCTATCTCCAGCTTATTTTTGTCTTCCGATATCTTTATTTTGACACCCATTCGCCTTACAATTGTGCAAACGCTATCCATATGTGAGATAGGTGCATTTTCCAAGACGGTTTCTCCTCCCAAAGCCGTCACCGCAAGCATATATGTCCCTGCCACTATCCTATCCGTGGCAGTCTGCCAACTTACTCCGCAAAGCCTTGTAAGCTCAACGCCATGTATCACAAGCCTTCCTTTTATATAAAAGTTATCATTAAGCTCTATATCTGCCCCTGCACTGTTTAAGAACCTACAAAGCTCCTCTATTTCAGGCTCCCTTGAAGCATTTTTAATTACAGTAGTTCCCCTCGCTGTAACCGATGCAAGAATTACGTTTTGGGTTGCCCCAACGCTTGAAAACGGGAAATCTATAACACAGCCCTTAAGCTCATCCGCATATGCATGTATATAGCTTCCCTCAGTCCAAATCTGCGCCCCAAGCCTTCTAAGCCCGTATAAATGTAAATCAATCGGTCTGTCACCGATAATACAGCCTCCCGGATAATTTATGCATACCTCACCAATACGTCCTAAAAGGGCACCCAATAAAATTATGGACGACCTCATCATTTCAACCTGCTTTTGTGGGAGTCTATATTCCTTGACTTTTTCAGCATTTATTTCAATACCGCTGTTTCCCCGACTGACGCTTACCCCAACGGATTCCAACAGCCTGCACATACAGTCCACGTCAGATATATCCGGACATCCTTTTATAATACATCCAGCCGGAATCAATATACATGCCGCCAATATGGGAAGTGCGGAGTTTTTTGAACCCTGTATATGTACACTGCCATAAAGACTGCGCCCGCCCTCCATCCTGATTGCCCTGCCAACTGACTCAAAACCTGCCACAATATCCACCATATAAAATATAAATTAGAACATTATATGAGCAGCTTTTGTTTATTATTACATTATCTGCAATACTTACTTACATTTAAAACAATTCCTATCTCTGCCAAAAGGAAAACCACCGAGGTACCTCCATAGCTTATAAAAGGAAGCGTTATTCCCGTATTAGGAATGGTATTTGTGACAACGGCTATATTCAGGATAACCTGAATAGCGTAATGTGCCATAACACCCACAACCAAAAGCGAACCAAAGCGGTCAGTAGTCTTGTTTGCTATAACCATACAGCTCCATATAAGTACAACGAACAAAAGTATAATAGCCATTGCGCCAAAAAGTCCAAGCTCCTCACAGATTATCGAAAATATCATGTCGTTTTGCGCCTCTGGCAAAAATCCCCTTTTCTGCATACTCTGTCCGAGACCCTTTCCCCAAATTCCTCCGGAGCCTATTGCATACAAAGCCTGTAAAGTCTGAAATGCCTTGTCAGAGCTGTATGACTCTGGGTCGAGCCATGCCTTTATACGTCCCATTCGGAAGTTTGAGCTGGCATCCGCATTCATAGCTATAGTCACAATTCCAATGACTGCCGCAATTCCAACAGCAGCTATTATCACAAACCATTTGTAATCCGGCACAGCCACAAAGTATACCGCCACTGCAATTCCCATAACGATAATTGCGGAGCTTAGGTTGTTTGTAATAATATAGATAAGCGCCGCTATCACCGTGGGCGGTAAAAAAATTATGCCAATTCCCTTTGGCTTCCTAATTAGGTTTTTGCCAACCGTTTCCAATCTTTGGATTATGCTGGCGACATAAATAATTACGCCAATTTTTGCAATCTCAGCAGGTTGGAACTGAATACCAAGCCTAAGCCAACGCCTCGCACCATTTCTCTCTACTCCAAGCGGAGTTAAAACCATAATTATCAGTACTACAGAAAAGATTATTGCAAT
The DNA here is from genome assembly GCA_964437435.1 of uncultured Roseburia sp. GTDB lineage: Bacteria > Bacillota > Clostridia > Lachnospirales > Lachnospiraceae > COE1. The sequence continues at coordinate 9,947 of CAYTGS010000052.1, read as the reverse complement.
GTAATCAAATCTCTGCAATGCCTTATATGGAAATTTTGAGGCAAGGACAAGAGCAAATAATCCAACTACAGTTGACCCTGCCTGTCTTTTAAGGTAATAAGCGGCATCCCCATAATCGGTACTGGCTTCATAGGAACTGGTTGAATAAATCATCAACAGACCAAAACCCACGAGGAACAATACTACCGCCAGAAGCACATAATCCATGTTATGTTTACTATTTCTGAACCTAACGAGTTGTTTTGCCACTAAATCAATCCTCCAGCTTATTTACAAATTCCTTAAACTGTCTGCCCCGCTCCTCATAATTTGGGAACATTCCCCAGCTTGCACATGCAGGTGACAAAAGCACTGCGTCCCCAGGTTTCGACTCCCTTACGCAGGTATTAAGGGCTGCCTCAAAGGTATCTTCAAATATAATATTTTTCCTATCAAATCCGCACTTAACGGCACACTCGGCTATCTTATCCCTCGTCTGTCCTATAAGCACAAGCTTTTTTACCTTATTGTCAAAGCAGTTTATCCAATCGTCATATTCACTTCCCTTATCATATCCTCCGCCTATAAGCACTGTAGGCTTATCCATTGCCTTAATTCCCTGGATTGCCGCATCAGTGTTTGTAGCCTTTGAGTCATTATAATACACAACGCCCTTTTTCGTGGCAACATACTCTATTCTATGCTCCACCGCCACAAAACGCTTTATCGTGGAAAGTATATTTTCCATTGGGACATCCGCACTCATAGCAATTGCGATTGCAGCCATTACATTTTCAATATTGCAAATCCCCACAAGGTTCATATCAGTCTTGACATTTAGAAGCTGCGTGGCTTTGCCGTCCTTAGCTAAATATATATGCTCACCCTCAAAATATAATCCATTTTCAAGTTTTCTAGCTGACGAAAAATATACAACTGTTGCAGGACATCTTTTTCCAAAATCCCTTGTATACTCATTCTCATAATTTAGAATACAAAAATCATCCTTTGTTTGGTTTAAAGTGACCGCTTCCTTTGCCGCCACATAATTTTCCATTGTATGATGCCTGTTTAAATGGTCGGGGGTTATATTTAATATTGCCGACACGTGTGGATAAAAGTTTTCTATTGTCTCAAGCTGGAAGCTTGAAATCTCCGCTACCGATACAGTATCCTCCCTCATAAGCGGAGCCGCCTCCGTATACGGATTACCGATATTTCCAACTATATATACACTTTCCTTATATTCCTGCATTATCTGTCCCACTAGTGATGTGGTGGTTGTCTTTCCGTTTGTACCCGTAATTGCAATAACGCTTCCTTTTGAGAAATTGTAGGCAAGCTCCACCTCTCCCCAAATATGTATTCCCTGTTCTTTCATATATATAACAAAATCCGCATCAACAGGTACTCCGGGACTTAATACTGCAAGGCTTACTCCCTTTGTTATATCTTTTGGAAACTCTCCTATATATAGCTCGGCATTGCTTGGAAGCTTACTTTTTACTGCCTGTACGTCTGTCTTTTCATTGCCGTCATACACCACGGGCACCGCCCCATTTTGGGAAAGCAGCAGTGCTGAACCCATTCCGCTTTTCCCCGTTCCCACTACTATTACTTTTTTATCCTTTATGTCTATCATATTATACCTCCAGCCGTCACATTACTATTAATTTCCCAATTTATATTTTTCCTCAAACTCCTCGACAGCTATGGGCATTGAATAATAATATCCCTGGAAGATATCACATCCCATTTCAGTCAGGAATTCAACATGTTCAGTGGTACTTACACCCTCTGTAATAACAGTCTTTCCAAGCTCCTTAGCCATTGATATTACAGATTTGATTATTATACGGCTATTGACAAGGTTATCAGTCTCCTCTAAGAAAGCCATGTCTATCTTAATAATATCAGCTTCGATATCCTTAAGCATATTGAGCGATGAATATCCGCTTCCAAAGTCATCTATCTCAATACAGAAGCCATATTCCTTAAGCTTCTTGATTGTCTCCATATGCTCGTCTACATCACCCATAAATACTGTCTCTGTTATTTCTATATTAAGCCTGTTGGGTGGAATATCGTATTTTTGCACAAGTCCTGTGAAAACCTTGTATAAATCGGCATAATAAAAATCCTTGGTTGAGACATTTACCGATATACTCAGATTGTTTATTCCACACCTGTTCCAGTCACCCAGTTTTTGTGCCGCCATTTCCCACATTTCCTTATCAAGCCGGTATATAAATCCCCTCTTTTCAATAATGCCTATAAATTCTACCGGCATAAGTATACCCAATGTCGGATGATGCCACCTAACCATAGCCTCTGCACCTATTAGCACACCCTTGTTTGAAACCTGTGGCTGGAGGTACATTTTGAACTGTTTCTTGGAAAGCGCTTCATCAAAATCACTTAAAATTGTTTTCTCACTGATAAGGCTGTCAAGCATTTTATTATCATAATATGCGATTATCTTTCCATAATCCTCCTGGAGTGATTCAATTGCCATGTTTGCCTTGTCGCACATGATTTGAACACTCTCGGTATTATCCTCTACCTCATATACGCCTACCGCAACATGAAGCTTATAATTTGTATCATTTATATTGTACTGTATTTTTGAAGCTTTCTCAGCTATAGTATCAATCTTAAGCTTATCCCTTGCAATAAGCATAGCAAACTTATCTCCCGCTATGCGTCCCTGAACGCAGTCATCACTGTTTGGAAGTTTAAGTGTGGCTGCCAGGTCATATAATACCCTATCGCCCATTTCATTTCCAAAAAGGTCATTTGTAAGCTTGAAATTTTTAATATTTGTACATACAATGCACATTTTTTTCTTAGGGGTTTTCCTAAGCACTTCCCCAGCTTTTTCAAAAAAGCCCTCTCTGTTATAAAATCCGGTGAGCTCATCATGGCTCGACGCATATTCCTCTCTACGGTGTCTCTTTCTATCCGCCAAAAGCAGTATAACTGCAATCATCAACAGAACAATCAACGGTACGCTGTATAAAATATTCAAATTTCCATATTCCTCCCAGTAATATTTGCATATTATGTAACCGATATAATTTATTCGGTTATAATCATACATGGTAATATTAACACAAAAAGCCTTATAACTGCAATGTTTTTAACAAAATGCACACATTTAATTATCAACAAAAATTTTCAAATATTGTCAAATATTTTAGCTATAAATTCATTAATAAATTTTCAGCTTGTTAATGCAAGATTATTTATTTTATGATATACTAATTGCATGTCATTTTATTTTTTTTGATTATTTTAATTGTCTATTTGTATTTATGACAATATGACAAGTTTTATGTAAGGGGGTACCAAAATGGCTTGGTATGATGAATCAATATTTTATCACATTTATCCCTTGGGGCTTTTAGATGCACCAAAGGAAAATTCTTATGGGGAGGTTGAACACCGGTTAAATTCCTTAATTCCATGGATTGCCCATATAAAAAATATCGGTTGTAATGCATTGTATATAGGACCTTTATTCGAGTCGGTGGGACACGGTTATGAGACAACTGATTATAAAAAGCTCGACAGCCGCCTTGGCGACAACGAGGATTTAAAAAATTTTGTATCAGAGTGCCATAATCAGGGCGTAAAAGTCATATTTGACGGTGTTTTCAACCATACAGGACGTGATTTCTTCGCTTTCAAGGACATAAAGGAAAAACGTGAAGCGTCGCAATACAAGGACTGGTACTGCAACGTGAACTTCTATGGAAACAATGAATATAATGACGGCTTCTCATATGACAACTGGGGCGGCTATAACCTTTTAGTGAAGCTTAACCAGCGAAATCCAGCCGTAAGGGACTATATATGCGACGTCATACGTTTCTGGGTAAGCGAGTTTGACGTTGACGGAATAAGGCTTGATGCGGCTGACGTGCTAGATTTTGACTTTATGAAAGCCCTCCGCCATGTTGCCAATGAGGTTAAACCCGAATTTTGGCTTATGGGCGAGGTTATACATGGTGATTACTCACGCTGGGTTAACGAGGGAACGCTCCATTCCGTAACAAATTATCAGCTCCACAAAGCTCTTTATTCGGGTCACAATGACCACAATTTCTTTGAGATTGCGCATACTGTCAGACGGCTTTACGAAATGGGTGGAAATAACCCCAATGGCTTAAAGCTGTACAATTTCGTGGATAACCATGATGTTGAACGAATTTATACAAAGCTGAATAACAAAGCCCACTTTGCCCCTGTTCATATACTGCTTTACACTCTGCCTGGTATTCCGTCTATTTATTATGGTTCGGAGTTTGGAATTGAGGGAAAGAAAGAGAAGTTTTCAGACGCATCGTTGCGCCCCGCACTTAACCTTGATGACTACAAGGACGCTTTGGAAAACAATATGTGTACAAAAGTTATCGCCGCACTCGGACACGTAAGGCAAAAGTCAAAAGCCCTCTCATACGGAGATTACAAGGAGCTTACACTGACAAACAGGCAGTACGCATACTCTCGGAATTACAATGGTGAATGTGTTGTTGTGACCGTAAACAACGATGACAGCGACTTTGTAATGACACTTCCCGTTTCAGGTGCGGACAAGTATGTGGGTGCACTTTCAGGACACCACGTTGACGTGGTAAATGGAGCAATATGCGTCAACGTTAAGGCTAATTATGGTGATGTATGGGTTCCCGTACATGACGGTGACGAGGACATTAAGCCTATTGACCCTGTAATTGTTGAAACGGTACCCGTAGTCGATAAGGCTTTAAAGGTTGACAAGGCAAGCGGAATTGTAACGGAAACCGTGGTAACGGAGGATATCAAGGTTGCCGAGGCTCCCGCCACAGAAAACGAGACACCAGAATACAATGAGGCTTTTGAAAAAGGTAAAATCGAAGGTCTCCATGAAGCTATTATAGCCATTATGGAGAAAAACGGATATGTAAGCGACCAGATGAAGAATGATGTATACAACAATGTACATCACGATTCCCTCATTACATGGATAAAAAGCTTCAGATAATATTATAAACAATAAATTCCCTGACAGGCGGAAAGCTTCAAGCTCCACCTGTCAGGGAATTTTTATTCTGCTCCAGATACCGTAATTATAATATTTTCGGGTGAAACCTCTGTTTTTCGCTGTACGATATCTATAATCTGCGCTGTCTCGGCTGTAGACAAACTGGGTGCCTCAACCATTACGTCAACACAGTCACCGCTTATGCTTACTACTGCCTGTGTGAAGCCTTTAGCCTCCAAAAGCATCTGTGCATCTGATTCCTTTTGGGCATTTTCAGTCAGCGTAATCATGCTGTTAACAGCCTCCTTTTTAGCATCCTCTGTAAGGTCATCACTGTTTATGATTTCCATAAGGGCTGCTTTGTTCTGCGCCTTTGTCTGTTCCTTTAAAAGTTTTGCACCTGCAAGGGTTGAAACGGCTGAAGCGCTTGTAAAGACTGCCTCACCTGGCGTTTCCTGTTCAATGACAGTGGCACCTGCTTCGTCATAGTTGGAAGCAAGCTCCATTCCGCTATCCAGATAATTTTCCGCAAACTCAGCATCATCCGTATCAAGGCTGACTATATCATCCTCATTCCATGATACCTCATATTCGGAATTGTCCTCCCTAAGTGAAATTGCATACATATCCTCGTCCGATATCTCATATGTAAGCTCGCTGTCTGTTCCGTCCACAGATATGAAATCTTCCTCTCCAATCTTAGCTCCGGCGAAATTAAGATAGCCCGCCACAGCTATCATCAATGTCAATGCCGTAATCATTATCTGGTTTTTCTTTAATATTTTTTTCACCAAACCATATCCTTCCTATAATTTCTCTTTGATACTTATATAATATTCACCATTTACTGTTATTATTCCAGTGCTGTCACTTCCACCATATTTGCATCTATTCCGTAAAGTGCCATTACAAGCTTCAGTATATTAAGCCTTACATTTTCATTTGAAGCCCCCTTTGCCGCCACCACTACACCATTTATACCAACAGCTCCCTCATCCTCATCACCTACATATATAAGAACCCTTGCTTCACCCACACCTGATACGCTTTCCAAAAATTGCTTTAACTCGGTCTCCAGGCTTTCCTTATATGAAATATTATCGTACAAAGCCTGTTCATTTTCAGCATCATTTCTATTGTTTTGATAACTACTGCTATTTTTACTATTATTCTCTGTGGGTAAAAAGATGACAAATAAAAGTATTCCACATAAAAACAAGACAAGCATAGATTCCTTTTTCGTTCCGGCATTAATCACCGCCCTCATTTTCTCCGTTATCTTCTCCATATATGTTCCAAAGCCTTTCCTCATAATATTTGCTGCCTGTCTTTATATCGTCTTCATCAGAAGTAACATCAGTTATTCTTTCCCATTCCTTCTCCCATTCACTATATAACCTGTCAGCATCCCTAAAGCTGTCATCTATTTGTCCCACAAGCGAGAAAAGCATATTACAGCAGATACAAAGTGTCAGCAGATACGAAAAGAGTTTTATGTATTTTTGGTATGGGCTTCCATCAGTTATCTGCATGATACACTTAAAGCAAATAATGGTATATATAAGTGTTTTCAACCATATCTCCCCTCTCACATACCGCCACTTGTGGCATTAGTAACGGCTGCTATTGTCACAAAAAATAATGTTGTCACTGTAATTAAAATCCTTATAAGCATAAATCCCGCCTCCGAAATATAATCAACGCATTTAGTCATCTGTTTCTCACCGCATATAGAGCCTAATGCCCCCGCAATCCTTATTGTAATCAAAATAACAAAGCTGTGAATAACAGGTGTAATCATTGTTAGCACAAGGATTACAAGTATCAATACACCCAAACTATTCTTAAGTGCTATTGCAGATGCAAGCGTCACGCTCGATACCGACTCAACCATATCTCCAATTCCCGGAATTGCCCCTGCCGTTTTGTATATCACCGCATTATTCGCCCTGTCAATTACTGGCGTTATTATTACTTGAAGTATACTACTTCCCGATAATACCATAACTATTGTCTTGAGCGCCCACTGCAAAGACTTACGTATAAGCTCCATTATAGGCTTGAACCTCTCCTCACCCCAAATGCTTTCAGCCACGCCAAGCATTACATACCCCTCCACAACTGATGTAAGGGAAGCTGCCACTATCCCCTCTATTAGACAAATAAATCCTAGAAGAAGCTTATAGAATATAAGGGCTGACATTCCAGAGCCTGCCGCCGCCATACATATCATATATGTAGGTATCATCAGCTTTAGGAACTCCAACATCCTATCCATTGCACTTCCCACAATATCAAGCACCTCTTTAAAGGCATTTATCAACACCGCAAGCTGGCATACCACGAAAAACAGCTTAGCAGCCTTTGCCGCCCCGTCATTTTTAAAGGCTTCCAATATGCCACCTACAACTGACGAAAGTATAAACAATACTAAAATTGACACAAAAAGGTGTTTCCAATCATAAATAACATTAGTTATTACTTGTGAAATATATTTCCAAAACAGCAAAGGTTCCAATACCCAATTTCCCTTTAACACATCCTCTATAAAGTCAAGGGAATTAATATTTTCATCAGGAAGAAGCTCATACAAAAACCTGTCAAGCTCCTTAAGCTCTGGAAGTATATCTAAATCACTGAATAAATTTATATCCTGGCTCATCCCATTATTCCTTCAAGCATTTCCACCATAATCTTTACAACAGGAAATCCCGCTGCCATAACTGCCACCTTACCAAAAAGCTCTATATGACCGCTAAGGGCATTATAACCCGAATCCCTGCACAAATTTGCTGCAAACTCGCATAAATACGTAATTCCTATAAGCTTCAGCAAAAGTGAAACGTACACGGAATTATCACCTATAAGTGCCTGCCAGCTTCTAACCTCCTCAAGCAGATTTCCAAGCATTGCCATGACACGCAACGCAATATAAAAACTTATAAGCATTATAATAAGCGAAGCATATTCCGGCTTGTCCCTTTTGACAATCAATGAAGCTAAAACTCCGGCTATCGCCAATACACATATTTGAAACATATTCCCCCCTTGATTTATAAATCAAATAACTCCTCTATCATCTCAAAAAGTTGATATATATATGGCACTATCCAGGAGAGTACGAGAACAAGGCCCGCAAGGCTGATAAGGAAAGCATGCTCCTCCCTCCCACTGTGCTTTAACACCTGTCCCAATATCGTTATCAATATTCCGACTGCCGCTATCTTAAATATAAGATTGACTTCCATCTAATACTCCATTTCTTTTCCTAAAAAGAATTCATTATAAAAATAACACCACGCATAATACTCCCGTGAGGGTACTCAATATCTTTATCAGCCTGCCATTCTCATTTTTTTTGTTAATTAAGTATTCTATCTGGTTATCCAACTCCCTGTTAAGAAGCTCCAGTGCCTCTACTTGAATTATGTCCCCCTCACATTCAAAGCAATCAACTGTTTTTTTTAGATAAGAAACACACATATCCGAAAGTCCGCCATTATTTTTTAAATTTTCTATTTCAATACACCATATATTTCTAATTGACTTCCCGCTTCGTTCATTCATCTTTTCAGCTACGTTTTTTAAAAATCCGCTATATGGTTCGTCTATCCTTTCAGATAACATTATAAATATTTCCTCCAATGGTCTGTGAAGATAAGAAATTTCCCCTGTTATATATAGTAACATCTGTTTTTGTATTTTAAGGCAATATATATTTCTACCCATTTCACCGCAAAGGGACATTCCAAACCCAAACGCCCCAGTCATAACGCATACGGCTGCAATAAGCTTTTGCCACATATTACCTCCCCCTTCATGTCAAATACTTCAAAATATCTCTCTAGCCTATCGTCCGCCGACATGACAATAAATCGTTCAAATATACCAAGTTCAAATATCCTTTTTATTTCTCCCCTGATACATATATCATCAACATTTCTTCCATGTACTGTTGCAAACACAGTACATCCACTTACCTTTGCACGAAGTATCGCCTCCGCATCCTGTTCCCTTCCTATCTCATCAATAGCTACCGCTTCAGGTGCAAATGTCCTTACAAGTATATCTATGCCTTTTAGCTTGTCACCGCCTGTAATAACATCTGTTCTTTCACCCATATAAAGGGTTGCACTTCCCCGAAATGCCCCCGCTATCTCGCCCCTCTCATCAACAACTCCAACATTACATCCCTTGAATTTACCATATCCGTCCGAAACAGTTCTCACTATATCCCGAAGCAGTGTCGTTTTGCCGATTCCCGGTGGCGATATTATAAGGGTGCTGTACAGCTCTCCGTCATACACATAATCCATAACCCTTTTAGCAACACCTGTTTTTTCATGGGCTATACGAATATTCATATATTTTACATATTTGGCTATGTATTCCCCGTCCTGGGTGACTGTAAGCTCCCCCGTAAAGCCTACCCTGTGTCCTCCCTCCAAGGTCATATATCCCTGTCGTCTCTCAAAGTCATAGGCATAAACTGAATCACGGCACAAATATTTAAAGATATCATCCAATTCCCGGTCTCCATAAATAAATCCTGCCCTATATTCAATATCAGCAAATATCCTTACAGGCATATTCGCCCTTATACGTATTTCCCTCACACTATTCTCATCAAAATCCAGTCTTCTCCAGTCTGCCCTTAACCTATCCGGGAAAAACTGCGCCAATCCATTCTCCATATAACCACACTCCATGTACATGTTTAAATATATGTTGGAGTATGCAAATTATTACTTTTTCTTCAATACAAAAAGGACTGCCAACCGACAGTCCTTTTGTATTAATGGTATACCCATTATCATTTAACTAATATTCAATTAGCCAAGTAAGCTAAGTACGCCCTGGTTAGACTGGTTAGACTGTGCAAGCATAGACTGACCTGCCTGTGAAAGGATGTTAGCGTTAGAGTACTTAACCATCTCTGTAG
>CAYTGS010000051.1:0-13050 GCA_964437435.1 uncultured Roseburia sp. | reverse complement strand
ATTATGTCATGATGGAGTATGGTCAGCCAATGCACGCATATGATTTGAGCACAATTGCCGGAAACAAGATTATAGTAAAGCGTGCAAAGGACGGTGACGAGTTCCAGACACTTGATGGACAAATTAGAAAGCTCGATTCAGAAATCCTTATGATTTGCGACGCAGAGAAAGAAATCGGTCTTGCAGGTATCATGGGCGGTGAAAATTCAAAGATTACTGATGATGTAACGACAGTTTTATTCGAGGCAGCCACCTTTAACGGTGCAAATATTAGAAAGTCTGCAAAAAGGGTTGGACTTAGGACTGATGCATCAGGTATCTTTGAGAAAGGTCTTGACCCTAGAAATGCTTCAGAAGCAATCAACAGGGCTTGCCAGTTAATCGAGGAGCTTGGCTGTGGCGAGGTTGTTGACGGCATGGTTGATGTTAAAGAGCCTTTTGCAGAGCTTAAGCAGATTAAATTTGAGCCTGAAAGAATTAATAAATTCCTTGGAACAGATATATCTACAGAGGAAATGCTTGAGATATTTGACAGATTAGAGCTTTCTTATGATAAATCTACAAACATGATTACAGCTCCTTCATTCAGACAGGACTTGGAGTGTTTTGCAGATATCGCCGAGGAGGTTGCGAGATTTTATGGATATGACAAAATCCCTACAACGCTTCCAAGCGGTGAGGCTACCACAGGCAAGCTTCCATTTAAGCTTAGAATAGAAGAAAAGGCAAGGGATATAGCTGAATACTGTGGCTTCTCACAGGGTATGACATACTCCTTTGAAAGTCCGAAGGTATTTGACAAGCTCCTTATCCCGTCAGACAGTGACCTTAGAAAAACCGTCACAATATCTAACCCTTTGGGAGAGGACTTCTCAATAATGAGAACAATATCATTAAATGGAATGTTGACTTCTCTTGCAACCAACTATAATATGAGAAATAAAAATGTCCGTTTATATGAGCTTGGAAATATCTATATTCCCCAGAGTATTCCTGTAGTGGATTATCCTGACGAAAGAATGCAGTTTACCCTTGGAATGTATGGGGATGGTGACTTCTTTACAATGAAGGGTGTCATTGAGGAGTTCCTTGAAAGCATAGGCATGAATAAGAAGCGTGAATATGACCCTAATGCAGAGAAGCCTTTTCTCCACCCTGGTCGGCAGGCACTTATTAAGTACAACGGGACTGTAATTGGATATCTTGGAGAGGTTCACCCGGAGGTTTGCGACAATTACGATATTGATACAAAGGTTTATGTGGCAGTACTTGATATGCCGGAGGTAATACCATTTGCGTCATTTGATAGGAAATATGAGGAGATTGCAAAATATCCCGCAGTATCACGTGACATAAGTATGGTTGTCCCAAAGGATATTTTAGTGGGTGATATTGAGAAGGTTATCGAACAGCGTGGAGGTAAAATTCTTGAAGATTACAGTCTCTTTGATATATACGAGGGAAGTCAGATTAAACAAGGCTACAAGTCAGTTGCTTACTCTATAATATTTAGGGCAAAGGACAGAACTCTTGAGGAGAGTGATGTTTCAGGCGCTATGAAGAAAATATTAAACGGATTAGAGAGCCTTGGCATCGAGCTACGTGCATAGCAAATTTGAACCTTAGTTCAAATTTGAGAGAGGTTATTAATGTGGAACTTTTAAAAAAAGATTTTTATTTTGACCTACCGCCTGAGCTTATTGCACAGGACCCGTTGGAGGATAGGTCAAGTTCAAGATTACTGGTACTTGATAAGGAGACGGGAGCGATAGAGCATAAGCATTTCAGGGATATTGTGGACTACCTTAATCCAGGGGACTGCCTTGTGCTCAACAATACGAAGGTAATTCCTGCAAGACTTATGGGTACTAAGGCAGAGACAGGGGCAGCCATTGAGGTGCTCCTGTTAAAGCGCCGTGAAAATGATGTATGGGAAACGCTTGTAAAACCTGGGAAAAAGGTAAGAAAAGGAGCTAGTATTAGCTTTGGTGATGGTCTTTTGACGGGTAAAGTAATTGATATTGTGGACGAGGGAAACCGCCTTATCCAATTTAGCTACGATGGAATATTTGAGGAAGTCCTAGATAAGCTAGGAGAAATGCCGCTTCCACCATATATCACCCATAAGCTTCAGGACAAAAACCGCTATCAGACAGTATATGCAAAGTATGACGGTTCAGCAGCCGCGCCAACTGCAGGGCTTCATTTTACAAAGGAGCTTTTAGGCGAGGTTGAAAAAAAGGGTGTAAAGATTGCTTATGTCACGCTTCATGTAGGGCTTGGTACATTCAGACCTGTTAAGGAAGAAAACCTCCTAAATCACCATATGCATTCAGAATTTTATCAGGTGACAAAGGAAGCTGCTGATATCATAAACGATACAAAGGCAAAGGGAGGGCGTGTCATCTGTGTAGGGACTACAAGCTGCAGGACTATTGAAAGTGCTTCCGATGATAACGGTAAGGTTATTCCGGGTAGTGACAATACTGAAATTTTTATATATCCCGGCTATAAATTCAAGGTTCTTGATAATTTAATAACAAACTTCCACTTGCCAGAGTCTACCCTTATAATGCTTGTTTCAGCCCTTGCCGGACGTGAGAATGTGCTTAACGCATATAAGGTTGCAGTACAGGAAAAATACAGTTTTTTTTCTTTTGGCGACGCCTGTTATATTAAATAAAATTCGCATATAAAGTTGACAGACAATATCAATTGAGATAAACTTAATGTATGATAATTGCAATTGTGCACATTCGTTAAAGGAGTGATTGATATGGAAGAAAGAAGAAAAAATAAAAGAACAGATTTGCAGTCAAGGCTTATAGTTAAAAGGCTTGATTCAAATGAGCAGCATGAAGCAGGCGTTGAGGTACAAAATGTGTCAAAGACGGGTATAGGATTTATATGTGAGGAGCTTCTGGATATGGGGGCTGTATATGAAGCATACCTGACGATTTGGACCAAGGAAGTAATACATGCTTTTATCGAAATAGTGCGTATTGAAAAGATTGAGGATGGATATGAGTATGGCGGACTTTTTATAGGAATGCCTGAAACAGATTTACAGAGAATAGAAGTATATAATATTATAAGTGAATCTAAATAAAAATATATACTGGCGAAATATAACCATATTAGTTATGTTTTGTCAGTATTTTTATGTAAATTTTTTTACATTTTCGCTTGACGGTAATACATTAATTTGTTATTATAAAATAACCTTGATTAATCAAGGGGTAGTAAAGGTTTCGACAGGGAACTTGAAGATGGAGAAGCAGGTCGCAGGCATGCGTCAATTCCAAAATTAAAATTAAACGCTGAAGATAATTTAGCATACGCAGCCTAATGGCTGCTGTCTGACCTAGTGCACCTACACATTAGGACCCAGGCATCGATTATGTAGGAAACGACATGTACAAAGCTTTGAGTATGTGGGCGTATTATGAAGCTACTGACCATATAGGAGAGTTGGTTCGCCTATGTGGAAGGGAACAAGGCATCTTGCCTAAAACAACCGACTAAACCTGTAGAAGTACATGGGATGGTTTTTTGGACACGGGTTCGACTCCCGTCTACTCCACTCGCCTTAAAGGCTTGAAATACTTTATTTTCAAGCCTTTTTTATGATTAACAGATGTTTTTTATGAGAGGACAAAATTATGGAAAAGAAATCGAAAATTGGATGGCTTTGGGAAAATATGCAGGGCTATAGGATTTTGTACATCATAGGTATACTGGGAACGGTTGTGTATAATGTTATGCAGCTTACCGTTCCCTTTGTTACACAAAAGATAGTTGATTTATTTTTGACAGGTGAGAATGCGGCGGTCAATATCGCTACAAGGCGTGATTTATTATATAAATTGATTATAGCTATGGTGCTGTTGACGTTCCTGCGCACGCTGACTGTTTATTTAGTCTGTATGGACGTGGAGTTTGTATCACAAAAGGTACTCTACCGAATTAGAACATATTTGTTTGAAAAGATAGAGTGTCAGGACATGAAATTCTACAGTACATTCAGGACAGGCGATTTGATGACAAGGCTTACGGGAGACTTGGATGCGGTAAGACATATGATTGCTTGGGTAATTCGTACCATTGTGGAGTCTGTATCACTTTTCAGCGCAGCGGCAATTTATTTTTTCTATATGGATTGGCTGTTGGCTCTATGTGTATTGGCTATTGCACCGTTTATTCTTGTGATTATCATTATATTTAAAAATAAGGTGGCACCCAAGCACAAGGCATTGAGGGAAAAACTTTCCCAAATGAATACGGCTGCCCAGGAGAACATTTCGGGTAATCGTGTGGTAAAGGCATTTGCGAGAGAGGATTATGAAATAGAAAGATTTAATGATTGTAATACGGCATATTCACAGGCGAACAGGGAAACGGCTTTTGAATGGTTAAATTTTTATCCGTATGTAGAGTCATTTGCTAACCTTATGCCTGTGGTTTTGCTTGCGGTGGGCGGAGTTTTTATCATACAATCACGAATAACAATGGGAGAGTATGTGGCATTTTCCGGACTGATTTGGGCAATTACAAATCCTATGAGGCAGTTGGGAAATGTAATGAATGAATTTCAGCGTTTTTCCGCAGCGGCAGATAAGGTAATGGAAATTTATTATTCGGAGCCGGAGATTGTTGATAAGCCTGATGCAATTGACAGACCGGAACATTTTGAAGGAAAGGTAGAGTTTCGCAATGTAAGCTTCCAATATGAGGACGGTAATCTTCCAGTGCTGCACAATGTATCTTTTGTTGCAAATCCGGGAGAGACTGTGGCGATTATGGGTGAGACGGGATGCGGAAAGACTTCCTTAATTCAGCTCATTCCCAGATTTTATGAACCTACCGAGGGCGAGGTTTTGGTGGATGACATAAATGTGCAGGATATGAAGCTTACGCAGCTTAGGAAAAATATTGGGCTTGCCACACAGGATGTTTTATTATATTCAGATACGATAGACGGAAATATTGCTTACGGTGACAGTCATATCAAGCCGGAAGAAGTGGTGAAGTTTGCCAGGTATTCGGCAGCTTCGGAGTTTATAGCAAAAATGCCGGAGGGTTATGATACCATTGTAGGTGAAAGGGGCGTGGGATTGTCCGGAGGACAAAAGCAAAGAATTTCACTTGCCAGGGCACTTGCCGTAAAACCCTCTATACTTATTTTGGACGATACAACCTCAGCGGTTGATATGGAGACGGAAAAAAAGATTCAGCATAGCTTGAACGAACTGGATTTCCCATGTACTAAGATTATTATTGCACAGCGTATATCGACCACAAAATTTGCTGACAAAATACTGGTGCTGCAGGATGGTCATATATCAGAATGTGGTACGCATGATGAGCTTGTTGCGAAAAAGGGATATTACTACAGTCTGGTGAAGCTCCAGACCGGTGAGGACAATGTGAACTAAGTTTTCGGTAATAGAAAGGTATGGTTATTGCTATGGCTAGAAGAAATACATACAGAGAGGATGAGGTCTTGGAAACACCTTTTGATTTCCGTCATCTTCTCCGTGCAACAGTTTATATTAAAAAATATTATGGCAAGATGATTTTTGCTCTTGCCTTGAGTGCTATGGGAGGTATTGCCAGCTTGTTTGCGCCGATAATTACGCAGCGGGCGTTGGATGTTGCCATTCCCGACAAGAATACCGAAATGTTGTTTAAACTCGTTGGTATTCTGATATTGACCTACGTGGTCAGCGTAATTTTTACAACTATCCGTTCAAGGATTATGGTAAACGTAAGCCAGAATATTATATTTGATATTAGAAAGGATATTTTTGAACATCTGCAAAAGCTACCTTTTCAATATTATGATGACCGTCCACACGGTAAGATTTTAATTCGAGTTGTAAATTATGTTAACTCGGTATCAGATATGCTGTCGAATGGACTAATTAACGTAGTGCTTGAAATTTTAAATTTGATTTTTATTGTAATTTTTATGCTTTGCGTGGATGTAAAACTGTCTATAGTGGTATTGGCAGGCGTACCAATACTTATGATATTCATGATGTATATTAAAAAAAGACAGCGTATTGCATGGCAACAGGTATCTAATAAAAATTCCAACCTGAATGCATATCTTCAGGAGAACATAGTGGGCGCAAAGATTACCCAGATTTTTGCAAGAGAGAAAGAAAATGCTGATACCTTTGCACTATTGTCAGAACGTTGTCGTAAAGCATGGATGCAGGCAGTAAAATACAGCAATCTGGTGTGGCCTGGAATTGACAATATATCTGTATGGGTCAGGGCGGCAATCTTTATATTTGGACTGATTATATTCGGACAGGGCAATACCAGTCTGGGTACTATTGTTGCCATATCATCCTATGCATCGCAGTTTTGGCAGCCTATTATGAACTTGGGAAATATTTTTAACAATTTCATAAATAACATTGCATATTTGGAGCGTATTTTTGAGACTCTTGATGAGCCTGTGACTGTATGTGATGCAGAGGATGCGATACAAATGCCTGAAATTAAGGGTGAGGTAGTTTTTGAAAATGTAACCTTTGGCTATGATGCAGATAAAATGGTATTAAAAAATCTTTCATTTACGGTAAAACCTGGGGAAAGTGTTGCGCTTGTTGGACCAACCGGAGCGGGAAAAAGTACTATCGTGAATTTGATTTCAAGGTTCTATAATGTAAATGGTGGACGTGTGCTTATAGACGGACAGGATATTTCAAAGGTGACGCTTCATTCCCTGCGCTCCCAAATGGGGATTATGCTACAGGACAGCTTTATTTTCTCTGGAACAATAGAGGACAACATCAGATATGGAAAGCTTGATGCCACCGAGGAGGAGATTATAAATGCAAGCAAGACGGTGTGTGCGGATGAGTTTATAATGCAGTTCAAGGATGGCTATAAGACCGAGGTAAAAGAGAGGGGCTCACTTCTTTCCCAGGGACAGAAACAGCTAATCTCCTTTGCAAGAACCCTGATTTCAAACCCTGCAATATTAGTACTTGATGAAGCAACCTCAAGTATCGACGTACAGACGGAGAGAGCTTTGCAGAAAGGATTGAATGCCATGCTTAAGGGGCGCACGTCCTTTATAATAGCCCACAGGCTTTCAACCATCAAAAACTGTGATAAGATTATGTATGTGGATGATGGCGGAATTATGGAGTGCGGAACCCATGAGGAGCTAATGCTAAAGAAAGGCTACTATTATCATTTGTATACTGCCCAAATGGAGGATATAGCATAGATATTTAGGGCATGTTGCAATCGGGCAGCAAAAGTCATATAATGTGTGTAGGATTTGAGTACCTAATGTTACATGGGAGGAAGATAAACATATGAATATTACAATAACGGGAAATCTAGGCAGTGGAAAGTCCAGTGTTGCAAAGATACTTAAGGAGAACGGCTATGAGATAGTTTCAACGGGAAATATTTTCCGCCAGCTTGCCATGGAAAAGGGGCTCTCCGTAGAGGAATTTAATAAGCAGGTTAACGATGCTGCAAGCCGTGGAGACCGTTCTGTTGACAAGATGATTGACGATACAACCACCAAAATCGGTAAGGAGCGTGACCATATAGTTTTTGATTCACGCCTTGCATGGAATTTTGCACCCGAAAGCTTTAAGGTGTTTGTAATAACTGATATTGATGAGGCAAGCAGGAGGGTGTTTAACGACAGCCTTAGGGCAAATTCCGAATCATATGAGTCACAGGAAGCCTGCAAAAAGGCACTTATCAACCGCCAAAAGCTTGAAACCGTAAGGTATAAGGAAATATATGACATTGATTATTATGATATGAGCAACTATAACCTCATAATAGAAAGCACAAGCGCAGCTCCAAGCGAAATAGCACGGGAGATTTTGGATAGACTTGATGATTATGAAAGCAGGAAATTCATAAAGCTTATGGAGATTAATCCGTCTTCTATAAAAATTACGGACGCAGAAGATGGCGAAAATATAAAAATAAGTGAAAAAGACGGTGTATTCACGTTGTCAGGTGGCAAAAATAAATTAAATGAAGCGATTTCAAAAGGCGCTAAATTTGTGCCTGTAGTTGTAAGCAGTTCAGAGCTTACAAGCAAGGACAGCTTTATGAACTTTTCTAAAATTTAAAACAAACATATAAAATGGCAAGTGAACATAAATCACTTGCCATTTTTAACCACTATTAAAATTTATTTTGTAATTTCCTCAAAGGCATAATCCTTGAGTACCCTGTTCCATACCGCATAAGCGGCAGCTGTCTCATGTACGTATTTATCAGAGCTGTATTCGGTCTTTATCGCATTGTTTGAACCCATAAGGTGTTCAAATATATTTATAAAGCCGTAACCGTTAACGGTACACATTTCCTGTAAAAGTACATTTGCCTTTTCAATGTTATTGTTGTTTAAATAACCTGTATTTACATTTGCCATGACACATGGAATTGATATTACATAAACAGAGAGCTGCGGATTTTTGTCCTTAATCCTGTTTATCAGGGTTTGTAAATCGCTTACAAACTGCTCAGGCGTACTTCCCGTAAGGTCGTTCATGCCATAGCATATAAACATTTTGGTTACATCAGGCATCTGTGAAATGGAATCCTCCACATACTGAACCTTTCCATTGTATATTGGCATTATTTTTGAGTATTTCGTAAGTGCACTAGGTGATATACAAGCCTTTGCCGAACCGCTAACCCTTGCAAGGAAATATGTTGAGTCAGTTGCAATGGAGCTGTTTGACTTGCAATACTGTTCAAATCCAACGGTAAGAGAATCACCCACGAAAACAGAGTTTGCAAAGAAAGCATTCTCTGAAATCATCCCGCTGGAAGCGATTTCGTTGTATTTGTTTACGTCTATGCTTCCGTTTGTATAGCTGTCTACAAGATAATTATTCAAACGTGAAGTAAGATTTTCAGTAAGGTATTCATTTGATAATGCGGCACCTGTTACAGTCTGTACTACGGAGAAAACCGGTGCTGCGGTTGCATCTTCCATAACGGCAGGAGTCTGGTCGGTTATAATTCCTGCAAGCTGTGACGCTGTATCTTCAGGCTCATTCGTTGAATATGCTGCCAAAAGGCTGCCGTCATCATCAGCATGTACTGTTGACGGTACAAGCAACAGCGTAAATAACAATATAGAAGCTGCTAAAGCCATAATTTTTTTCATCTTAAAAACCTCCTAGCTACTACCATAACACAGGAAATTAATAAGAGCAAGAAAAATGTAACATTTTATTAACATATTTTTAATGTGTTGGCGGTGAAAAAGCTATTTGCCAATGAAGTTATCAAGGAAGTTTTCAGAAAACATTGACTATCACGCAAAATAGATATAAAATTATATATATGCTTTTGAATTATTATGGATGCGGAAGGGGTATCTAAATGGCAGAAGAATTCAACTTAGATGGAATGGTAGATATGTATATATACGAGAACGGACAGCTTTTGGAAAAGCTTGAAGAAATCGTATTGGAGACAAAGGATGAGGATGCGTTTGATGAGGGAAACATAAATGAAATATTTAGGATAATGCATACGATTAAAGGCTCATCAGGTATTATGAAATATGATAATATTATGAAGGTCTCCCATAAGCTAGAGGATATATTTTATTATCTTAGGGAAAATATAGGTATAGATGAACCACATATTGAGTTAACCGACATTATATTTCAGGTTCTTGATTTTATAAATGGAGAAATGGATAAAATTAAGGATGGCAATGACCCTGACGGTGATAATTCGGGGCTTATTGAGCTGATGTCTTCATTCCTTGAGAAATTAAAGGGAAATGGCAGCGCACCAGCAGAAAAAGTTGAAAAGCCCAAAGACGCAGCTTTAAATCTCGGACCTAATCAGTTTTATGTAGCACCACAGACATCAGGTGCGTCAAAGTGTTTCCGCATTAAAATAACATACCGTCCCGATACACAAATGAGCAATTTAAGGGCTTATTCTGCGACATATGCCGTCAAGGAATTTACGGAGGATATTCATTATTCACCGGAGGATATACTGACAAACGAGACGGCAGCCGATACGATTTTGGCTGATGGTTTTCAGATGATTATACGTGGTGATTTCACAACTGAAAAAATCCGTGAGCTTTTAGATACTACCCCGGAAATAGCCGGAATTGATGTGGCTGAGTGCAGTGAAGCAGATTTTGCAAGGGGATTTTCGGAGGAGCCTATTCAGGAAACCCCTGAGCCCCAAAATGAAAAGGCTGACGTAAAAACGGAGAATAATGAGCCTCAGCCTGGTGATTATGTAGTCCAAAAGGAAGCTGGAAAAGCTAAACAGCTTACAAAAACTAAGAAGAAAAAAGAGCACAAACAGTCATTTATGAGTGTCAACATAGAAAAAATGAACCTGCTTATGAATTTAATGGGTGAAATGGTAATAGCTGAATCGGTTGTACTCCAAAACCCCGATTTACAGGTACCTAATTTGGATTTATCAAATTTCCAAAAGGCAGCATCCCAACTTTCTAAAATCACAACCGAAATGCAGGAGCTTATAATGTCTATGCGAATGATGCCGCTTACCAATACATTCCAGAAGATGAACAGGACAGTATTTGATATGTCGAGAAAGCTTGGTAAGAACATTGAATTTGAGATGATTGGCGATACGACGGAGGTTGACAAGAATATTATTGAAAATATTTCAGACCCTCTTATGCACCTTGTAAGGAATTCGGTTGACCACGGAATTGAGACACCGGAGGAAAGGGCGGCTTCTGGGAAAACGGAGCCTGCCAAAGTTACGCTTGAAGCCAAAAACGAGGGTGGAAAGGTATGGATTTCGGTTAGTGACAACGGAAAAGGGCTAAGTCGTAATAAATTGTACAAAAAGGCATGGGAAAACGGAATACTTCCGGATAACAGAATAGAAAGCGATTACAGCGACAAGGAAATATTCCAGTTTATTACATATCCCGGCTTTTCCACAAAGGAAAAGGTTACTGAATTTTCCGGACGAGGTGTGGGAATGGACGTTGTGGTCAAAAACATCCAAAAAATCGGAGGAGTGCTTGATATAGAATCCGTAGAGGGTGAAGGCACTACAATGACCATGAAAATACCGCTTACAATGGCAATAATAGACGGTATAGTAATGAGAAACGGAAACACAAAATTTGTAATGGAGACCTCTGCAATAAAGGAATTTATCAGGGTAACGGATGATAAGCTTATACATGAGCCAAACGGTGAGGAATATGTAATGATAAGGGGCGAGTGTTATCCGATATTAAGGTTAAGCCAAAAATATAATTTAGAGGATGCTGTGACAGACATTCAGGACGGCGTAATGCTCTTGTTGGAATATGAAGGAAATACATTATGTGTACTAATAGATGAACTGATTGGAACACAGGAAATAGTAGTAAAGCCTATCCCTCCATATGTTAAGAAAGTACATGGCATATCAGGCTGTACGCAGCTTGGGGATGGAAGTATCGCTTTGATACTTGATGTAAGCGGATTAATGCAGGATTAGAATGGAGGATTTTATATGAATGCAAGTCAAAAGGACTTTTTAATTCAAAAGGGATTTGATGTTGACGGCACAATGAAGCGTTTCCTGAACAACGAGGCTCTCTACACAAAATGCCTGAAAAAATTTTTGGATGACAATAGCTATGAAAACTTGAAAAAGGCATACGCTGAGGGAAATTGTGATGAATGTTTCAAGTGGGCGCATACCATGAAGGGCTTTGTTTCCAATCTTGGTATAAATGAGATGTATCATTTGCTTATACCTATGGTTGAGAAGCTCAGGGAAAGCAATATGGAGATAGCTGACGAGATGCAAAAGCTTGAAATATTGTATAAGGACACTTATAGTATAATAAAGGATATATAAGACGGTGAAGGAATATGGCAGATAAAAATGACTTTGTAGTTAGCGGATTTCAGTTTGGAAGCCAAAATGATGCGGAATTGGCTAAAAATGAAAAAGAACGTGTAAAAAAATTAGAAGCAAAGCTTGATTATGACAATCCGCAAATGATAAATGCCGTATTTACAAAGGCAATAAATAACCGTGTGTTTAAGACACCGGTGGGATATGAATTTTTGAGAAAACTTCAAAATGCTTTGAAGGAAAGTACAATTTCGGATGAAGATATAGCCGATATCCCTGTATATGGGGTTTTCAGCCTTAGGGACGGAGCCGAGACAGTAAAGGAAAAGATAAAACCAAGTACAAAAAAGCCATCTAAAAAGGATAAGAAAGATACCTTCAACAAGAGGGCATCAATAACGCTAAATATAGTATTGCTTATCTTGGTCGGTGTTATGTTTTATATATCTTTTACAAGCTCTAATCCCAACGTACTAAATTATGAAAGGGCTGTTCAAAACAAATACTCCCAGTGGGAGCAGGAATTATCCGATAGGGAGGCGGTCATCCGGGATAAAGAAAAGGAGCTTTTAATTAATGAATAAACTGAAAATACTCGTAGTAGATGACGAGAGCAGAATGAGAAAACTTGTAAAGGATTTCCTCATAAAGGAAAATTATGATGTAATGGAAGCCGGTGACGGAAGCGAGGCACTTGATATTTTTTTTGAAAATCAGGATATAGCCCTTATCATTTTGGATGTAATGATGCCCAAAATGGACGGTTGGCAGGTCTGCCGTGAAATAAGGAATTATTCAAAGGTGCCAATAATTATGCTTACCGCAAGGACTGATGAAAGGGACGAGCTTCAGGGATTTGAGCTTGGGGTTGACGAATATATTTCAAAGCCTTTCAGCCCGAAGATACTTGTAGCCCGTGTTGGCGCAATTTTAAGACGTTCAGGACAGCTTAACGATACTGAGATAATCGAATATGCCGGAATATCAGTTGATAAGTCCGCCCACGTTGTAACGATAGACGGAAATCCGATTGATTTAAGCTTCAAGGAATTTGAACTTTTATCATATTTTATGGAAAACAAGGGTATAGCCCTTTCAAGGGAAAAAATATTAAACAATGTATGGAATTATGATTATTTCGGTGATGCAAGGACGATAGATACCCATGTCAAA
>CAYTGS010000050.1:0-13262 GCA_964437435.1 uncultured Roseburia sp. | reverse complement strand
CACATTCACATATTATACATAACCCAATTCCGTTTGTCAACTATTATTTCAAAATGGTTTTAACTTTTCATAATCATAAACCGCACGCAACAGCTCGCACACGCTCCAAGCCTGTGCAAAACACCCCCTGGAGACTGTAGGCTTTTCCCCGTCATAGATTTCCGCTATCTGTGCAGTGCAGCCTTCCTTAAGCCAGTATTTTAATTCTTCCATTCCGTTTACGACCTCTGACTGCATATTTTTTATTTTATCTTCATTATTATTTTGGCTTATAAAACGTATACACGCCCTATAATACGCTCCAAGCGGAAACGCCCAGACTGTACCCTGATGATATGCCCTGTCCCTTTCCTGCATTCCACCTATATATATGCTGTGAAAATCCTTATCTTTCATTGATAGTGTCCTAAGTCCTGCCGTTGTATACAATTCCTCCTTTACCTTTTTAATCACTAATTCCTCCCTCTCTGGGCTTAACATGGTAAAGGGCATTGTAATAGCCCATATCTGATTGCATCGGATTTGGTTTTCATCAGCTTTTCCGGAAAGCACATCCTTTAGGCACTGGTCATTTTCATTCCAAAACTCACGGTTAAAGGAATTTTTAACCTTGTCTGCAAGCCTCATATATTCAGCTTCTCCGGTAAGCTTCTCCATTATCCTTAGAGCGCTGTACCAATATGCATTAATCTCAACAGGCTTTCCGTGTCTTGGAGTAGGCAGAAAATCACCAACCCTGACATCCATCCATGTAAGCTGCTCTAAATCGTCTCCTGCCATTATAAGTCCGTCACTATCCATCTTAATATGAAAATCCGTTCCATTAATATATGCTGTTACAATCTGTTTGAGTATTGGAAGTATTTCATCTTTAAAACTATAATCCCCCGAATACTCAATATATTCATATACCGAATTTATAAACAATAACGGTGCATCCGCCGAATTATACATTGGATTTTCCCCTCCCTCTGGAAAAAGGTTGGGAAGAAGTCCGTTTTTTACATATTTAGCAAATGTCCTCAATATACTTTTACATTCGTTAAATCGTCCGGTTACAATAGTGGCTCCGGCTAAGGATATCATTGTATCCCTACCCCAGTCCTCAAAAAACGGATAGCCTGCAATAATACTCATTCCGTTTGTGGACTCACGCCTTACAACGTAGGAATCAGAACTTATCACAAGCTGCTTTCCAAGCTCTGACTTTAATCCTGCATTTTTTATTAATTCCTGCTTTCTAGTCTTTTCATTATGGGCAAGCTCTGAAAACAGGTTTTCAGAAAAATCATATGGCTTTGTGCTAAATATTACTGTAACCTTATTTTCATCCATATCAGAAAAATTATATGTCAGCTTATGATTTATAAATGCATTCCCGTATTTTTCCCTGCCATCCCGCTCGTCCTGTGAAAAATACATTTTCCCAAACAATTCAGGCTCTATCTCCTCAAGCCTTGCATTTGACGCTCCCCAAAGCAACGCTTCATCGTCCTTTACCACACGGTACTTGATATTTTTATGGGCTTCTTCGCCGCATACAATCCTATAAGCCTGCAAATTTTGGTTTTCATCAAAGCTATCCTTTTTGGGGCAAAAACGCAATAATGGAGTTATCTCAATTGATATCCTCTTATCAGAAATTCCGTTTAATTCATAATTCAGTGCAACCGTATTTTCACCATGAACCATGAGAAGCGATTTGGTAATCTTTATTCCATTTATAGAATAAAACCATGTGGCTGACGCTTTTGTTTCATCCTCGTTTAAATCGTCATAGATAAAACCTTCGAGATACCGAAAGCCTTCATAATTATTGCCCGATTTCATGCTTTGTGAAGTAAGGAAATACTCCCTTTCGTCTATTATTATTTTTTCAGATATATTTGCAACAAGATTAAATCTGACATTTGGTGCTTTCTTCGCCGACATTAAGAGTGCATGGTCTCCCCTTGCCGCACCGCCTGTAACTGTAAGGCTGCTATATCCCCCTAAACCATTCGTCATAAGGAAACAATTCTTTTCCCCATCCTTAATATTGGTCCAATCATCTTTATCATATATAAATTTCATTTTAATAACCATGCCTTTCTCATCAGATTTTTTAAATTTTATCATGAAAAAGTTATAATCACAACACTTATTGCACAAAACTATTGCATACGACATACTTTTTATTGTAAAATAATGCTATAAAATAACATAATTATAAATTTATAGTCAACTTATAATTATACCCAAAAGGAAGGATTAAAAATGGTTAAAATTATTTCTGACAGCACATGCGATTTATCACCCAAACTTGTTGACAGATACGGAATTTCCATAATTCCTCTACACATCATGCTTGGTGACAAAGAATACGAAGACGGGATAAATATAAATCCTGACGATATTTTTAAGTGGTCTGACGAAAACAAGACAACCCCAAAAACCTCCGCTCCTTCAATGGAAAGTGTAATAAAAACCATGAAGCCTCTTTTGGAGCAGGGACATGAGCTTATATGTTTTGCAATTTCCGAGGACATGTCAACATCTGCAAATGTAATGCGCTTATCAGCCGACGAATTGGGAGCTTCCGACAGAGTTCACGTCATAG
This sequence comes from uncultured Roseburia sp., assembly GCA_964437435.1. Lineage (GTDB taxonomy): Bacteria > Bacillota > Clostridia > Lachnospirales > Lachnospiraceae > COE1. The sequence goes on along the minus strand of CAYTGS010000050.1, from coordinate 10,663 downwards.
ATTCCATGAACCTCTCAACAGGCATAGGTCATCTTGTCATTGAAGCAGCCATTATGGCAAATTCAGGTAAATCCGTCGATGATATACTTAAACAAATTGAAAAGCTTCGTCCCCTTGTAAGGGCAAGCTTCGTCGTCGATACGCTGACTTATCTGTATCGTGGCGGTCGTTGCAGCGGTCTTTCAGCAATGGTCGGAAGTGCCTTAAAGCTTCATCCAATGATTACTGTTGTTGACGGTAAAATGATACCGGGCAAAAAATACCGTGGGAACCTGTCAAAGGTAATATTATCATACTCTAATGATTTAACCGAAGCTATGCACCACGCACGCAAAGACCGTGTATTTATCACCCATTCCGGCTGTGACCGTGAAACCGTGGATGCTGTGAGAAATTATCTCGAAAATCTGAATATATTTAAGGAGGTTCTTGAAACCAGAGCCGGAGGCGTTGTTTCCTCCCACTGCGGTCCCGGAACCTTAGGTGTGCTTTTCATTTCCGAGCAATAAATCGAGGACCTGATTTTTCAGGTCCTCTTTATAATTACTCTTTATAATATTACATCTGCCAGACTCTTTTTGTTTTTCTGCCTCGTAATCTCTACCAAATCAAGGGCTGTCATGTCGATTACCATTGTCTTAACCATGTCACGCCTTGCATATTCGGAAAGCTTCTCCATAAGGCGTTCCTTGTCCTCGTTATTATCCATATTTATAAAATCAACCACAATCATTCCCGTAAGGTTTCTAAGGCGTATCTGATACATTATTTCACGAGCCGCCTCAGCATTTACTGAATATATATATTCCGCATTTGCCTTTTTAGATATATTCTTGCCTGAATTTACGTCGATTACATACATCGCCTCGGTTTTCTCAATCACAAGATATGCCCCTGATTTAAGCCATACCTTTTTACCCAAAAGCGTTTCCAGCTTGGCTTCAATGGAATAAAGCTTATTGATACTATAGCTTTCATCATTGTACAGTTTAAGCCTGTCCGCCATTTGCGGTGATGTAAGCCTTATAAACCCTGAAAGCTCATCATAAAGCCCAATATCATCCGTAATAATCTGACTGTAATCAATATTTTGCATATCACGCAAATCCACAATGTATGGTGCTGGCGATTTCCACACCCTGCTGTAGCAGGTTCTATGAACCCCTGCATTTAAAAGGCTCTCCAACTGTCCGTTTAGCTCAATACATTCGCTTGTAAGAGCGTCTAAATTACTGTTTTCGCCATTATTTACCAGCTCTGCCGCATTAGTCCTTACCACAACGCTATATGATATGTTATCCGGTATTGCCTCAATTAATTGTTGATGTATTGCTTTAGGACACTTTTTGGATACACCCTTGCTTTTACCGTCAATTGTCACAACGCTGTATTTTCCGGCTATTGAAAGCTTACACGTAAATACAGGCTCTTTGCTCCTTACAGCTTCCTTTTCAAGCTGTACAAGCACCTCATCACCAGCCTTTAGTTTTCCGTCATAAACCCTGTTCAACAATATGGGGGCTGTGTTTTTTTCAAATGGAAGATATCCGTGCACTCCCTTTTGATAATCAATAAATGCCGCATTAATATTTCCAGCTACATTCATAACCTTAGCCACAAATATATCACCGATATTTACACTAGACTCATCCTGTTCCTCATAAAAATTTATGGTTTCAAGCCTGTTAGCCGTCACATCGATTGAATATGAAAGTATTTTATCCTTATACCTTGTAAGCACGAAACGAACATCTGACATTAATAATCACTCCCCACAGCACCCAAGGGCTTAAAATTAGATGTATATGTTTCTTCCCTTGTAATCAAAAGGCCAAATTCATCAAGCTCTGTGTTATTAAAATCATAAAGGGTTTTGACAACAAGTGAGGGCTTAATATTACCAGAGCTGCTTGCGTCAACTGTCATTACTAATATTTTATTCTGCTCGTCAAAATTAAGCTCAAATATATAAGGCTTCATATCAAATGTTTCTTCACTTTTCTTAGTCTTTTTCGTGACTATTATTTCAGGCTGTGAATAAAATTCCTCCACCGCAATTGATGACATAAATTGTGGCAGATAACCCTCCCTAAAAGCAATGGAATATTTAGCAGCAGCTACGCTTGCCATTGCATTTCCCGCATCATCAGGTAACAGGTGAACCTCCAAAATCTCTATTCCGTCAGCCATTTGCTCATTCAATGCAGCCATAAGCTCACTAGAGCTTGTAAGGGAATTAACCTCTATATCCATATATTCCCCATTGCTCTCCAACCCAACTCCTAACGGGGCTGCAAAGCTCATTTTCTGGTGAGGGCTAAAGCCTGTAGTATATGCCACGTCTATTTTGGCACGCCTAATAGCCTTTTGGAAATATCTCATAACGTCCAAATGGCCTATAAATTTTAGCACCCCATGCTTTGAAAATTTAATTCTTAACTTCATCTATCCCCTCCGACAGCATGACGCTCATTTAACCTTTTTACCGTTGACTCATACATATCCCGCACTTAAACCTTGCAGCACCACAGGCGTTACACTGCTGTTTACAGTTTGGGGTCACTTTTTCATCAAGTGTATTTTGCGTGGCTTTTAACCATTCCCTCTTTAGAAACTCCTTTGAAACACCACAATCTATAAAATCCCATGGAAATATCTCGTTTATATCACGTTCCCTTGTAGTATAAAAGCCTGTATCTATGCCACATTCCTCAAATGTTTCCATCCACACGTCATGCTTATAATATTCACCCCATGCGTCAAAGATACAGCCCTTTTTATAAGCTTTTAATATCGGCTCACAAAGCTTTCTGTCACCCCGTGCAAATATTCCCTCCATTACGCTTGCATCAGCCTCATGCCAGTTATATTTAATACTCTTTTGGTTAAGCTGCTCCATAATTGCTCGCTTTGTAGTATATGCCTTTTCCAAAAACTGCTCCTTTGTGCACTGTGAAGCCCATTGGAACGGTGTAAATGGCTTGGGGACAAAAAATGAAGTACTAGCCACAATCTGTACCTTCCCCTGTCGCTTTTCCTTTGGCACAGTCTCATAATATGCAACTGCTATCTTATTAGACAGCTCTGCAATCCCTCTGATATCCTCCTCTGTTTCCGTAGGAAGTCCTAACATAAAATAAAGCTTGACCCTGTTCCAGCCTCCCTCAAAAGCAAGTGTTGCCCCCTTTAAGATTGCTTCCTCTGTAAGTCCTTTATTAATAACATTTCTAAGGCGCTGGCTTCCTGCCTCCGGCGCAAAAGTAAGACTGCTCTTTTTAATGTCCTGAACCTTTTCCATTACATCAAGTGAAAATGAATCAATTCTAAGTGAGGGCAGCGAGATATTTACCTTCCTCTCACTACAATTTTCTATCAGAAAGTTAACAAGCTCCTCTAACTGTGAATAATCGCTTGAGCTAAGTGAGCTTAATGAAATTTCCTCATATCCAGTGCTGTCAAGCATTTTTATGGCATATTCCTTGAGCATATCCACGTCTCGTTCCCTCACAGGTCTGTAAAGCTGTCCTGCCTGACAGAAACGACACCCCCTTATACAGCCTCTTTGTATTTCAAGCACAACCCTGTCCTGCGTACACTTTATAAAAGGCACCACAGGCTTTTGTGGGTAATAGGTATCAGTAATATCCGTCACTATTTCCTTTAATATTGTCCTTGGAATATCCTCAACCGTAGGTTCAAATGACTTAATTGTTCCGTCCTCATTATAGCTTACCTCATAAAGCTGTGGCACATACATTCCTGGAAGCTTTGCGGCTTTAATCAAGAAATCCCGCCTTGATATATTGTTTTTCCTACTTTCCTTGTATAAATCAAGAAGCGCCCTGTACTGAGTCTCGCCCTCTCCGATATAGAAGATATCAAAGAAATCCGCTATAGGCTCCGGATTATAGCTACATGGACCGCCACCGATTACTATAGGGAAATCCCATGAACGCTCACTTGCCTTAAACGGAATATGTGCCAAATCAAGGATTTGCAAAATGTTGGTATAGCACATCTCGTACTGTATTGTTATACCCAGAAAATCAAAGTCCCTGATATTGTCCTGTGACTCTAATGCAAATAGAGGGATATTTTGTTCCCTCATAATTGCATCAAGGTCAGTCCACGGAGAATAGACACGCTCACACCACGTATCGTCGAAACGATTTAACATATCATACAATATCTGTATTCCCAGGTGTGACATACCTATCTCGTAAACGTCTGGAAAGCACATAGCGAATCTTATGTCAACATCATTTTTATCCTTTACCACACTATTTATCTCATTACCAATATAGCGGGCAGGTTTCTCAACCTTTAATAAAATTTCATCATTTAAAGCTAATTTTCTCATAAATATAATCTTTCTTATACCATTACCCTATGACAAGCTTTCCGTCCATATCAAACAAAAGAGGTGTTCCTGCCACATCAACAATTCCTGTCTGCATATTTCCATTTGTATCAAAGAAATAAATCCCATCGCCAATTGTAACAAGCCCTATAGCCATATGACCGTCCGTGTCAAAGTATTTAATATTCACGCCGTCATTTAGCCAGCCCATGTACATAGAGCCATCCGTCTGAAATAAATATGTAAGTCCGCCTATGTTCTGGTATCCAGTCTGCATTATACCCTTAGCATCAAAGTAATAGAGCTTATCACCAATTGCCGTAAGTCCTGTTGCCATATGACCGTCTGCTTCAAAAAAACGTCTGCCATCAACTAAATCAAGAAATCCCGTATACATCGGGCCATCCGCCGCAAAGTAAAAATAAAGCCCTCCGATATTTTGAAGCCCCGTCTGCATCTTACCTGTTGCATCAAAATAATATAATCCATTTCCGATTGCCGTAAGTCCCACTGACATTATACCCGTCGGCTGTAAATAATATATTCCATCCGTAAGCGGAAGCCATCCTGTCACCATTCGTCCATACGGGTCAAGATAATATTTCGCAACACCTAAATCAAGCCAACCCCTCTGCATCTTATAATTGATATAGAAATACATAAAGCCCTTTCTTGCCACCCAGCCTGTATTTACAATATCCGCAGAATAATCCTTGAAAGAATAACTCAAATCAACATTGCCGTTTATACCGGCAATTCTGCCTGTACTGCTATACTGCCAAATTGTAAATCCTGGCACCTCACATTTTGAGCTGTTCCATTGTGCAGCCCACTTTTCATAATAAACCGTACCGATTTTGGTTGTGAACCAATTTTTATTTGCATATACCATGGGATAATAGCCTTCCGCCTCTATTAAGGCACAAAAGGTATTAGCCATAAGTGCAAGTGTATCCGGTGAAAGGTTTTTTTGAACCTCATCCTCAATATCCCATGCAACAGGATAAGAAACCGTCACATTCTGTAAGGCTGCCAATACAAATTGAGCCTCAACCGCAACCTCCTCAACACTTGTTGCATATGAATAAATATATACGCCCGTCTTTATTCCTACTGCCTGTGCAGCTATCATATTATAGTAAAAATACGGGTCAATTCCACTTTTTAATGAACCTACCTTTATAAAAGCAAACTTCACGCCGCTTTGCGCAACAGCCGCCCAATTAATAGCCCCCTGATATTTTGATACATCAATTCCCTGTTCAACACCTGCCGCTTCTGTCTTGCCTGACGGAATTATAGAAAGCATGCATACTGCCAATATAAGACATATAATTCTAGTTAAATTTCCCGCTGTTTTCTTTGATTTCATCAGTTATTTCCTTCTCCTTTTTATAGACTTCCCTTTGTGGAAAGAACATCTTTTATTCTGTTATCCATAGAGACCGCATCATCAAGTGCCTTTGAAAAAGCCTTGAAAATTGCCTCTATCATATGGTGGCTGTTATCGCCGCTTAACATCTTAATATGTATATTCATTGCCGCTGAATATGACACCGCATAGAAAAATTCCTTTACAAGCGTCGTCTCAAACTCGCCAACCTTGTCATCTTTAAATTCACAGTCAAACTGCAGATAAGGTCTTCCGCAAAGGTCAACCGCACATAAGGCAAGGGCATCATCCATTGGAAGTATAAAATATCCATAACGCTTAATCCCTCTTTTATCCCCAACAGCTTCCCTTATTGCATTTCCAAGTACAATCCCTGCATCCTCTACAGTATGGTGTCCGTCAACATCCAAGTCACCCTTAATCTTAACCTCAAGGTCAAAAAAGCCATGCTTTGAGAAACCTGTAAGCATATGGTCAAAAAAACCTATACCCGTGTTTATGTCAGATTTTCCATCCCCGTCAAGGTTCAATTTCATATAAATATCAGTCTCATTAGTCACTCTTTTTACTTCGGAAGTTCTGCTCATTTTTATATCCTCCATGTTTAACAAACTAGTTTTCATTTTCAAACCTTACATGAATTGAATTTGCGTGTGCCGTAAGTCCCTCTTTCTTTGCAAAAAGCTCAATATCATCATGTACCCTTGAAAGCGCTTCCTTTGAATATGAAATAATGCTTGATTTCTTAACATAATCGTCAACATTAAGTGGTGAGAAAAACTTTGCAGTTCCGTTTGTGGGAAGTACATGGTTTGGACCTGCATAGTAATCTCCAAGAGGCTCTGACGAATATTCTCCTAGGAAGATTGCACCTGCATTTCTAATCTTTGTCATTGTGTCAAAAGGATTTTTCGTAAGTATTTCCAAGTGCTCTGACGCAATTTCATTTGCAGCATCAATTGCCATATCCATATCCTTTGCCACAAGAATATACCCATAGTTATCCAAAGACTTCTGAATAATCTCTTTTCTTTCAAGCACCTTTACAAAACCGTCAACCTCATTTGAAACCTTCTCTGCAAGCTCCCCGCTTGTAGTGATAAGTATAGCTGACGCAAGCTCGTCATGCTCTGCCTGTGATAAGAGGTCGGCAGCCACATATCTTGGATTTGCGCTCTCGTCAGCAAGCACTAAAATCTCCGAAGGACCTGCAATTGAATCAATGCTTACATGTCCGTAAACCGCCCTCTTTGCAAGTGCCACGAAAATATTTCCAGGACCTACAATTTTATCAACCTTTGGAATCATCTCTGTTCCATAAGCCAAGGCTGCGATTGCCTGTGCACCACCTACCTTAAATATAGTATCAACACCTGCAATATCAGCAGCCACAAGAGTAGCAGGGTTTACCTTTCCCTGTGCATTTGCCGGAGTAGCCATTACAATATTAGGAACACCTGCCACCTTTGCAGGAACTACATTCATCAATGTTGTTGAGGGATAAGCAGCCTTTCCGCCCGGAACATAAACACCTACAGTCTGCATAGGCGTAATCTTCTGACCCAGGATTGTTCCGTCGGGCTTAGAGTCAAACCAGCTCACACGCTTCTGTTTCTCATGGTAAGTCCTGATATTTGAGGCAGAATCCTTCATAACCTGAATAAAGTGTTCATCAAGCTCCTTATATGCCTCGTCAATTTCAGCCCTTGTAACCTTAAAGTTTTCCCTAGTCATTGTACATTTATCAAATTTTAAGGAATACTCAAATATAGCTTCTTCCTTTCGTGTCTTTACGTTTTCAATAATATCTGCTACTGTCTTCTCATAATCCCCATAGTCATTAGTACTTCTCTTAAGCAGATTTTCAAGCAGATTTTGCTTCGTCTCATTATTTAATGTCACAATTCTCATTTCTGTTCCTCCATAAGTTCTTTTTTCAATGCCTGTAAAATATTTTTAATCCTGTCCGCCTCCATTTTCATACTAACCTGATTTACAATCATTCTAGCTGAAAGGGGACAAACCTCCTCTAATACCTCCAAGCCGTTCTCCTTAAGGGTTGAGCCAGTTTCCACGATATCTACTATAACATCGCTAAGCCCTACGATTGGTCCTAACTCAACAGAGCCGTTTAACTTAATAATATCAACAGTCTGGTGCTTCTGATTATAAAAATATTCCTTAGCAATCTTAGGATATTTACTGGCAACAGTAATCATTTCATGGTGCTTTAACAGCTCCTTAGCAGAAGCAGGACCACATACACACATACGGCATTTTCCAAAACCAAGGTCAAGCACCTCATAAACCTTTCTGTTTTCCTCCATGATTGTGTCCTTACCCACGACTCCGATATCAGCGGCACCATACTCAACATATGTAGGGACATCTGGACCTTTAGCAAGGAAGAATTTGAGCTTCAACTCCTCATTTACAAAGATAAGCTTCCTTGAATTTTTATCTTTCATTTCCTCACAGGTAATTCCTATTTTCTCCAAAAGCTCCAATGTCTTATTTGCAAGTCTACCCTTGCCAAGTGCAAAGGTAAGATATTTTATATCTTGATATTCCACATCTTTGTTTGATTTATCCATTTATAATGCCATACCCTTCCTATATGAATTCCACTTTTGAAATATTATTTTCTTTTGCAAAATCCTCATATTTTGAATTATCTTCATTAGCCTTAATAAGTGTTGTATTAAAGCCCTGTTCACGGTATTTTTTTGCCTTGGCAATCGCCTCTCTAATATCGCATGAATAGACAATAAGGACATTTCTATTCTCTATTTCAGGACATATTTTCTGCCTCGTAAGGGCTGTAACCAAATCATCAACATTTACAACAAAGCCTGTTGCAGCAGCAGGTTTTCCAAACTTTTCAAGAAGCCTGTCATATCTTCCACCCTTAGCGATAGCGCTTCCTGCCTGATATGTATAGGCATTAAAAATTACACCTGTATAGTAATTGTACTTGCTTACCATTGCAAGGTCAAAGGAAATATATTTCTCTACACCATAGATTTTTAACATCTCATATACCTGTCTTAATCTCTCGATTGCTTTTATTGAACGTTCATTGTCAACAAGCGAAAGCGCAGTGTCAAGTATCTCCTCTGAACCAAATAATCCGCTTACGTGCGTGAGTGCGTTTATCAATTTGGGTGATACATTTTTATTCTCCAATAACTCACTTACACCAAAATCATTCCTGTTAGAAATAAATTCTCTTAAAGTAAGCTCCGTCTCCTCATCAAAGCTTGCCTCTTGACATAAACCCTTAAAATAATCAATCTGACCAATAGATACCTGAAATTCCTTAAGCCCTGTATTCAACAATGCCTCGACAAGCATTGCTATCATCTCTGCGTCAGCGGAAGCGTCAGCGTCACCTATAAGCTCTGCCCCCATTTGGGTCGTCTCCTTAAGTTTTCCCTGAAGATTGCTCGTATTTATAAAATTATTGCCCGAATAACAAAACCTTAAGGGTACAGTCTCATCCATAAAATATTTTGCAGCACACCTCGCTATTGAGGGTGTAAAGTCAGGTCTTAAAACTAACGTATTGCCTTCCTTATCAAAAAATTTATAAAGCTCCTTAGAGGGAGTTGTCCCTATCTCACGGCTGAATACATCAAAAAATTCAAATGTAGGTGTCTGAATATCCTGATAACCAAAGCTGTGGAGTTTATCACCAAAAAGCCTCTGAATATTCTGCTTGTTGGCATATTCCTTTCCATATATATCACGTACCCCCTCCGGAGTATGTACAAGTCTTTTTCCCATAAAATCCATGGTCTAAACCTCCAAATGTAAATGTTATGTCTTCATTCCGCTCCGCTTCGCTTTCTCAATTTAAAGTTTTAATGTGGTAATACATTACCATATTAGCACGTTAAATTAGCATGCGCATTAATGGAAGTATACACGTTTTTTCATTTCATGTCAACCTTAACAGATTCCCTTTCATCACGCTCATTCAAATCAAGCTGTATCATATCAAGGTATGGAACCATCTGCCCCGGCTTCCCTTTTATAAAATGTTCGTTTTTAAGTTCATCAAAGCGAAAGCTCTTACGACCACCGTTTTCCATTCTATCCCAAAATATATTAAGCTCCCTTATTCCCATATAGTACATCACATCCCTTGATGTATAATATATTAAGAAAAAAGCAATTCCGTCCTGCCTATCAAAATCACGCATAAACTGAACCTGATGAGGATGAATGTTTTGGAGTGCAAATGTGTCAACGGCACACTCCTTTGCGTCAAAACATATAGGTATACCTTGAACCGCCCCTATGTAATCCACTGTACTTTTCTGGTCAAAATAGGCAAGAGTAATATGCCTTGTTTCCTTATCAATATTGATTGGTGTAATTGGTGTTGGAACCTTTTGTATAAGTGCAAGTCCACTCTCCCTGTACTTTTCGTTTGTCATATTAATCATTTCTTCAAGAAGCGAACCCCTAAGCCCCCTAGTGCTCCATGTTGCCATTACCTATTAATCCCCCTGTCAGCCTTATAAAAATATCAGGCATTTCACATTCAAGTACCATTTCTGATATATTCTCAAATTCTTTATCTTCGTTTTTGGGAAATACCAACTTATGGGCATGGAGAAGTTGGTATTTGACCCCAAGCTTTGAATACTCCCTGTTAATTTTTTCATTGCCATACTTTGTATCACCTATTATCGGATGACCTATCTCGGCTAAATGCGCCCTTATTTGGTGCGGCTTTCCAGTGAAAAGTTGTACCTCCAAAAGTGTCATATTATTTGCACACTTAACCGTTTTAAATTTCGTATCAATAAAATCAACATTCAAATCATGAGGCACTTCATCTTCATTTTTAAAGACAGTTACCTTATTTTTCACTTCATCCTTATATAAATAACCGCTTAACC
>CAYTGS010000049.1:0-13900 GCA_964437435.1 uncultured Roseburia sp. | reverse complement strand
CATGCGAGGAAAGCTATTAATCCGACTGACTCCTATAGTGTCAATTTTACTACTTACATTGAGGCTGCTTTTAATTATATCTACGAACGAGAATCTCATTTTCAATATTATATTGGTCAGTACCAGATAGACAATAATGATGTTGTTAATGATTTCCTTGGAGATTTGACTGAACTAATAAATACAGGTAAGGAAGCAGGTAACTTTAAAACAGACGCAGACAGCATTGAGACAGCTAAAAGTATATGGCTGATTATTATGGGAACTAGCGGTATGCTTGCCACAAATGCAGACTACAAATATAAGGATGGATTAAATACCATGTTCTACGGTGTTAATGCAGTATCATCCTTCATAAAATCTTAAACGCTATGCATAATTCTTAATTTTTATAAGATAATGCATAAACTGCCAAGTTGTCACACAACAGCTTGGCAGTTTTTTAATAAAAATTTTTTCGCATAATTATTGATTATTAACTGAAAACTTAGTAAAATGTATCTGTAATACTTTGCAGAAACCCTTAACATATTTATTATTAGATTGGAACGGGAACAATATGAAGAATAAGAAATATACAGCACTAGGGCAACAGTTTAGAATTAATATTGCCATTTTTGTTGGCTTTTGCATTTTGATGATGGTTTTTATATCTATTATGCGCAATCAGCTTCTAAACAATGCAAAAGAAATGAGTACATTGCTGTTGGATAATTATAAAATTACCGAGGAGGGTGCGTTAGACACTTACAAGACATTATTAACACTTGCAACCAAATTTGTTAATGATAAAGAACTGGAACAGGCTTCAATTCAGGACATCAAAACATCTCTTTATCCTTATCTGGATGGATTTTACAACTTGTACGCAGGAGACTCGGTTAGAAGCTATGGCATTGTAGGGGGACATATCATCTCGAATGACAAGGTTATTGAAAACCTGAATAATGTAAACTATGATTACACGAGTACTGATTGGTATCAGGGTGCAATTAAGGCTGACGGGGAAGTATACATAACAGGAGGATACACAGACTATATCACGGAAATGATGGTAATTACATTGTCCCAAAAGGTATTGAGTTCAAATGATGTAATTGCTTTTGACGTATTTTACCATGATTATCATGGAGAATTGCGTGACCTGGATTTGCCGACGGACGCAGCCTATTATCTGTGTGACAACTATGGAAATGTAATTTACCACAAGACAAAAGTATATGACAATTGCGATGAAATCCAAAAATTTGCTAATAGAATATTAGACGAGATTAATCCGAAGGATAATTATAATTGGATTGCAGGCTACAAGGATGCAAAGGGTAATGCCCGCAGTGCATATATCGGACGTATGGATAACGGATGGACGATTATCCTTACGGTGCCACAAAAAAATGCTATAGGTGTACTTACGGTGTTTAACAGGATTTTTACCATTATGGCAGCGACAATGCTGCTTATCATATTCTTAATGGGAGTACGTGATTACAGGTATGCAAACCATAATCAGGAGCTTATGGAGACTAATAAAATATACCAAAAGGCAATGGATAAAACTCTGAAAATATACCGTGAGATATGCTATATAGACATTGAAAACAATACATACCATGTAATTTATCCAAAGGAGCGCAGGGACGTTGAAAAGCTTAACTACCAGACGGCATCCGAAAGACTTATTGATGACGGGCTGCTGACGGATGATAATATTGCAGGGCTTCGTGATTTTATGAGCCTGTACAATATTGTGGAGAGTCTCAAAAAAGAAGATACCATTGAACGAAGGTGTAAATGTCTTAATGAGGACGGTACATACGATACGTGTCTGATTTCGTTTATTGCGATTGACCACAGGCTTAATCAACCGTTGAGTGCAGCGTTTACGGTACAAAGTATCGAGCTTATTTTGCGCCAGGAGGCGGAACAAATGGAGCTTTTGGAGACTGCCGTAAAACAGGCGGAGGCGGCGAACTTTGCAAAGAGCGATTTCCTGTCAAATATGTCCCACGACATACGTACCCCGATGAATGCCATTTTGGGAATGACCGATATTGCCAAGCTTCATATTGATGACAAGGCGAGGGTATCTGATGCTCTTGATAAAATTACAATATCCGGAAAGCACCTGCTAAGGCTTATCAACAGCGTATTGGATATGAGTAAGATTGAGAGTGGTAAAATTACCATGGCATCAGAGAAGTTTAACCTTAATGATACAATAGAAAAGCTGTCGCTTTTGTTTAATGGTCAAATTCAGGATAAAAACATTGAATTTACCATTGATGACAGCGGGCTGATACACAAAAACGTTATAGGTGACGAACAGCGCCTATCACAGATATTTGTCAATATATTGGGAAATGCATTGAAATATACTCCAGCAGGCGGTAGGATTATGTTTACGGCAGTTGAAAAGGTAATGAAATCCACCGACAGGTCATGCTACAGCTTTATATTCGAGGATAACGGAATAGGAATGAAGCCTGAGTTTGTGGCTAAAATATTTGAACCGTTTGCGAGGGAATTGGACTCACGCACCAACAAAATAGAGGGCGCAGGACTTGGAATGTCAATATCAATAAACATTGCCCGTCTAATGGGCGGTGATATCCTTGTGGAAAGCGAGTATGGTAAAGGCTCAAAATTTACCCTGTATGTATATCTGAAAACGGATAAGGATGATTCGGAGATTTCAAAGCTTGCCGAGGAGGAAACTGACTGCCTCCATTCAGTAGCTGTTGCAAGACACAACGCCGATTATTCCGATAAACGTGTGCTTCTCGTTGAGGATAATGAATTTAACGTGGAGGTTGCAAAGGAATTATTGGGAATTATCAAAATAAACGTTGATGTTGCAAACAACGGAAAGGAAGCTGTAGACAAGCTTGTCTCGTCAGCACCCGGATATTACGGAATGGTCTTTATGGATATCCAAATGCCTGTCATGAACGGATATGAGGCTACAAAACAAATACGTGCGCTTGACAGAAAGGATTTACGGGAAATACCTATAATTGCAATGACAGCGGATGCCTTTGCCGATGATGTAAGACATTCCGCTGAGGTTGGAATGAACGGACATATAGCTAAACCTATCGATGTGGAAAGGCTGGAGGATATGATAGACAAGTGGATTCGGTAGCAGTATTAACACCGAAAGGATGAACTATTATGCAAAGTGATAACATTCTTAAAGAAGCAAAGTATAACCTAATAGACATATTAAATGACATTGAGGATATACTTATAGAAAATATTGATACCGAAAACATAAATTTAATATCAGACGTAAGCAGGGTTGAAAATCCTAATATTATCTGTGATAAGGCAATTCTTGAGCAAATTCTTATAGAATGTCTTGGAAATGCGGTTAAATATACAGGTGACGGAGGAGCGATAGAGTTGGATGTTGCGCAGGTTTCAGCTTTGACGGATGACAGTGCAATGTTTGAATTTGCCATACGTGACACAGGAATGGGAATGAACAATGTCATAAACAGCGAATTGGCAGGCACTAAAAGAATGGTTGACATGATGCATGGTGAAATAATCGTCGAAAGCGAGGAAGGTATAGGTACCGAGGTTATTATTAAATTGCCATTTAAGCTTTTTCAAACTTAAGCTTGCTGTAAAATGGAGAGATTTTTATGTTCAAAAAAAATAGAAAAATAAAAAGTAAACGCTTTCTACTAATGTGGATATTTGTATGTATACTCGCTGTGGCTATTTTTGTATCTACCGGATTTTTTTTCAGGTCGCTCAATGTAAGGCTCTTTAAGGAGCGCCAAAGCCATTTGCAGGAAATAACGGTAAAGGTATCAGAAGTCCTTAATACCAACATTAATTTAATTCAAAGCAAGGCGATAACTGCCAAAAGATTAATTGAACAGGTGGGTTATATGGAAGACAGTGAACAAGTATTTTCGGTTCTTGAATCACTTGCCTTGGTCACTGACCTTAACGATGCCCAACTGTTGGCATTGGACGACATGGGACACTATTACAGCTCAAAACACTATGAGGGGCGTTGGACAACACCTGAGGATTTAATAAATGATGAGGGAACACCTGTAATCAGGGAAATAACTGTCAGCGGTGAAAAAAATACATATGTTGTGTTCTTTGGAATACTGGATAAAGCCGTTAAAATAGGCGACAATGACAGTCAAATTTCACACACCGCCGTAGTCATGCCCCTTGATGCCATGAAAGAGGTATTTACAATATCGGGGTTTGATGGCAATTGCTATACATACCTTGTAAACAGTGACGGGCGAAGGCTGTATAAGCAGACCTTTTCAAACGATTTTATTGAGGAATATAATGTTCTGACTGCTCTCGAAAAGGATACCTTCCATATGGGAAGCAGCATAGACGAGTTGAAGGCTGCGGTGGAGGACAGGGAAATTCTTTGCGTTGAATTTGCGTCCCTCTCAGCAGGGGAAGATTATTTTGTGTCAACTGTTCCTCTAAGCGATTCCGATTGGACGGTGCTTTTGTTTGTTCCAAAGAACGTTATCGGTGCAAGTACAAGCAGCTTTATGGCATGTGTTGTCCTGTATTTTGCGGGAATTGCAGGTGCCCTTATAACGATATTCGGATTTTTGATTTATGCCGTTTCCACCAACAAAAACGACAGAAAGCTTCTCGAACAGCAAAGGGAGACAAATGTACTCCTCGAGCAGGCAGCCAAGGAGGCAAACAGCGCAAATGCGGCTAAGAGTGAATTTCTTTCCCATATGTCACACGATATAAGAACGCCAATAAATGGAATTGTGGGAATGACAAATATTGCCATTAAAAACCAAAATGACGCAGAGAAGGTTGCTGACTGCCTCCATAAAATAAGCGGTTCCGCAGACCACCTTTTAACGCTTATCAATGATGTACTTGATATGAGCCGTATTGAGAGTGGAAAGATTGTAATAGCCCATGAACCAATGGATGTAAGAACCTTAATAGATAACTGCTCATCAATTATAGACGGTCAGATTTTATCCAGACAGATTACCTTTAAGAAAGAATTTGGTGAATTTGAATATCCTCACGTTTTGGGTGACGAGCTTCATCTGCGCCAGGTATTGATAAATATTCTCGGAAATTCAGTTAAGTTTACCCCTGACGGTGGAACTATAAGCTTCAGGGTTAATGAGCTTTCAGATTCCTACGATAAAGTAAGATACAGATTTGAGATAGAAGATAACGGTATAGGAATGAGCGACGAATTTCAAACTAGGATTTTCGAGGCGTTTTCACAGGAGGATAATGGAAGCCGTACAAACTATATCGGTACGGGCTTGGGAATGGCTATCAGTAAGCAGTTTGTCGATTTAATGGGCGGTAATATTTCGATTAAGAGCAAATTAAATGAAGGAAGCTGCTTTGATGTAGAGATTGTGTTTGATATTAACCCTGATAAGAAAGAAGAAAAGGCAATCGTGGCTAATGACAATATTTCGGGTATGAGGGTGCTCCTCGTTGAGGATAATATGCTGAATATGGAAATCGCCCAGGAAATCCTTGAGGATGAGGGCGTCACCGTGACTACAGCCGAAAATGGTCAGATAGCACTCGATATTTTTACAAAATCCGAGCAGGGCACGTTTGATGTAATTCTTATGGATATTATGATGCCTGTGTTAAACGGCTTTGAAGCCACAAAGGCGATACGTGCATCAAGCCATCCGGAGGCTGGAACAATACCAATTATCGCAATGACAGCCAATGCATATGCGGAGGATGTACAGTCAGCTCTTGAAGCGGGAATGAATGCCCATATAGCAAAACCTATTAATATTCCTTTGCTTGTATCAGTTCTAAGCCAGTATAATAGCTGACGAAAATTACAGCCTGATAAATTTATATAGATTTTTCTTGCAAATATAACAATTGTATTATATTTTATTTATATAATGTCAAATGGAGGAAAATATATATGAAGATAATTTCTTTAGAGCAGGAATTGAAAGGAAATGTTTATCCCGGCAGAGGTATTGTTATCGGAAAGACAAAGGACGGCAAAAAGGCGGCTATCGCTTATTTTATTATGGGAAGAAGTGAGAACAGCCGAAACAGGGTGTTTGTAGAGGACGGTGAGGGTATCCGCACACAGGCTTTTGACCCGTCCAAGCTTAGCGACCCAAGCCTTATTATCTATGCTCCGGTACGTGTACTTGGAAATAAGACTATTGTTACAAACGGCGACCAGACAGATACTATTTATGAGCTTATGGATAAGCAGATGACCTTTGAACAGTCACTCAGGACAAGGGAATTTGAGCCTGACGCCCCTAATTATACACCGAGAATTTCAGGTATTCTTCATATTGATAACGGTGGGTATAACTATGCAATGTCTATCCTAAAGAGCAACAACGGAAATCCTAACGCTTGTAACCGTTATACATTTGCTTACAGTAATCCTGAAGCAGGAGAAGGACATTTTATCCATACATACATGGGTGATGGAAATCCGCTTCCTAGCTTTGAGGGCGAGCCTAAGCTTGTTGAGATACCTGATAACATGGACGAGTTTGCAAGCCTTATATGGACGAGCCTTAACTCTGACAACAAGGTATCGCTTTTTGTAAGATATATTGATATTGCAACAGGAAAATATGAGTCAAAGATTATTAATAAAAATACGGAGGACTAGATAACATGCAGGAATTAGAATTAAAATATGGCTGTAATCCCAACCAAAAACCTTCTAAAATATACATGAAGCAGGGAGAGCTTCCTATCGAGGTGTTAAACGGCAAGCCTGG
The DNA here is from genome assembly GCA_964437435.1 of uncultured Roseburia sp. Taxonomy (GTDB): domain Bacteria; phylum Bacillota; class Clostridia; order Lachnospirales; family Lachnospiraceae; genus COE1. The sequence continues at coordinate 7,133 of CAYTGS010000049.1, read as the reverse complement.
TTATATCAATTTTCTCGATGCCTTTAACGGCTGGCAGCTTGTCAAGGAGCTAAAGAAAGCTACAGGGCTTCCCTCAGCAACCTCCTTTAAGCATGTTTCACCGGCAGGTGCGGCAGTGGGGCTTCCCCTTACAGATGTGGAGAAAAAGATTTACTGGGTAGATGATATGGGCGAGCTTTCACCGCTTGCAAGCGCTTATGCAAGAGCAAGGGGGGCTGATAGAATGTCATCCTTTGGAGATTTTATCTCATTGTCTGATGTGTGTGATGTTGACACTGCAAAGCTTATTAAGCGTGAGGTTTCAGACGGAATTATCGCTCCTGGGTATGAGCCGGAAGCACTTGAAATCTTAAAGGCTAAGAAAAAGGGTAATTATGCGGTGATTAAGATTAATCCCGATTATGTTCCTAATCCCATAGAGACGAAGGACGTATACGGCGTTACATTTGAACAGGGAAGAAACGAGCTTGTAATTAATGACGAGCTTTTTGCCAACGTTGTCACTAAAAATAAGGAAATACCAGAACAGGCACGTATTGACCTTGCGATAGCAATGATTACCTTAAAATATACACAGTCAAACTCTGTATGTTATGTTAAGGGCGGTCAGGCTATCGGTATCGGTGCAGGTCAGCAGTCACGTATACACTGTACGAGGCTTGCAGGAAACAAGGCTGACAACTGGTTTCTGCGCCAAAGTCCAAAGGTATTAAACCTGCCCTTCAAAGAGAAAATCGGACGTGCCGACAGGGATAATACAATCGACGTTTATATAAGTGACGATTATATGGACGTGCTTGCAGACGGTACATGGGAGAATTTCTTCACCAAAAAGCCAGAAGTATTTACAAGGGAGGAAAGACGTGCATGGCTTGATAAGCTTGACGGCGTATCACTCGGTTCAGATGCATTCTTCCCATTTGGTGACAATGTGGAGCGTGCCAACAGAAGCGGTGTCAAATATATTGCACAGCCGGGCGGCTCTATAAGGGATGATAATGTTATCGAGGTATGTAATAAGTACAATATTGCAATGTGCTTTACCGGAATTAGGCTGTTTCATCATTAAATTTATAGCATAAAAAACGAGTAGGATTTGAATTTCCTACTCGTTTTTTTATGCCGGTGGCCGGACTTGAACCGGCACGAGGTCGCCCCCGTCAGATTTTGAGTCTGATGCGTCTGCCATTCCGCCACACCGGCAGGTGTGCTAACGACAAAAGATATATTAACATACTTTTGTCACTAATGCAAGTACAAATTTATAAATATTAAGAGCATAATATTTTAACTTACTACTTTCATTATCCGACAAAATAGTGTATTATTGATTTAATAAGGTTAATAAATTACTACGAGGGTATAAATGGATTGCAAAGAAACACAGCGCAATATTCCTTTATTTCTAAAGGATGAATTAGACATGGATTTGGCATATGAATTTGTTAAGCATGTACGTGCATGTAATGAGTGCATGGATGAGCTTAATATAGAATACCTTTTATTTGAGGGTATAAATATGCTGGAAAACGCTGAAACTATTGATGTGGCAAAGGAACTGGAAAACAAGCTTAATCGTGTGGTCAACCGTGTAAGGCTGCGCCGAAAGCTGAAAGCCGGTCTTTTTTTGGTTGCTTCAATGGTTTTTTGCATTATTATTCTAGGGGGATAAGGTGGACGCTGTTCACCTTACAGAATGGAGGATTATTAGGTCTTAATGAGTAAAATTGTATTGATAGACGGTCACAGCATTTTAAACAGGGCATATTATGGTGTACCAATGCTCACTAATTCGGCAGGACTTCACACCAACGGAGTCTATGGATTTTTGAATATTCTATTTAAAATTTTGGACGAGGAAAAGCCAGAGTACCTTGCAGTTGCCTTTGATGTCAGCCACCCCACATTCAGACATGAAATGTACAAGGAATATAAAGGGACAAGGAAACCTATGCCGGAGGAGCTTCGTGAGCAGGTTCCTGTCATAAAGGATGTCCTAGGCGCAATGGGTGTAAAGCTCATGGAAAAACCAGGCTTCGAGGCAGACGATATCCTTGGAACAATAGCAAAGCGCTCCGAAAGGGAGGGGATGGAGGTTTCCCTTGTGTCAGGTGACAGGGATTTGCTTCAGATTGCCACAGACCATATTAAAATCCGTATTCCAAAGACTAAGGGTGGGAAGACGGAGATAGAGGATTATTACGCTAAGGACGTATTGGAGGCTTATCAGGTAACGCCTGAACAATTTATAGAGCTAAAGGCACTCATGGGCGATACAGCCGACAATATTCCCGGAGTTCCAAAAGTCGGTGAAAAAACTGCCACGGAGCTTATGACTGCCTACGGCTCAATTGAAAATATTTATGCGCACGTTGATGAAATTTCTAAAAAGAGCATAAAGGAAAGCCTTATCAATAACAGGGAGCTTGCCGATTTGAGTAAGGCTTTGGCTACAATTGAGACTAATGCCGATATTGATTTTAATTATGAGGATGCGGTACTCGGAAACCTGTTTACACCGGAGGCTTATGCCAAGTTTAAGCAGCTTTCATTTAAGAACCTCCTTAACAGGTTTGATTTTGAAAATCAGGGTGTGTCGGACGGCTCGATGATTAATTTGGATAAGGATTTAAAAATAACTAATGTAATATCACCAGAGGAAGCAAAGTCTGTTTTTAATGCTGCCATTAAAGCCCAAAACACGGCACTTAGAATAATAAATATCGAGGCAAAAAATGCCGGGGAGATTGGCGCAGCCTCAAACGGTCAGATGTTTTTCCAAATTGATGAGAAAAAGGAAAGCTTTGGCTGTCTTTTATGTAGCTTAGGCGATAATGATAATAATGTATATTTTATCGAAAGTTCTGATAATATTACGACAGAGTACATTAAACAGCTTATAAATGAAATGCTTTATTCATCTGAAATATCCGTTTCACTGTTTGACGCAAAGGCAGATTATGTAAATATAATTTCAGAAGAAAATGACAGAAAACTTTCATCCCATGATATTACAAGCAATATTTTTGACAATAAAATTGCAGCTTATCTTTTAAACCCGCTAAAAAGCGATTATGAAATAAGCGATATCGCAGGAGAATATCTAAATATCACGCTTCCAAATTGGAATGAGCTATTTGGAAAGGCTGATATTACAAATGTATATAACACTAAAAAGCAGGAATTTGTATTGTATCTTGCAAAACAGGCATATGTGCTTGCCAAATCAAAGCCCGTGTTGGAAGAAAAGCTTCATAAGACAGGTATGTATAACCTATTTAGGGATTTGGAAATGCCTCTGACGTATGTTTTGTTTGACATGGAGCGAGAGGGAATACTTGTAAAGCCAGAGGAGTTAAAGGCATACGGTGATACGTTAAATGTGAGGATTAATGAGCTTGAAACGGCAATACACAAGGAAGCGGGAGAAGTATTTAACATTAATTCCCCTAAACAGCTTGGTGAAATTTTATTTGAGAAGCTCAAAATAAAGGGCGGTAAAAAGACTAAGACCGGATATTCCACAGCGGCAGACGTGCTAGAAAAGCTTGCGCCGGACTATCCAATTGTAAAGGATATTTTGGAATACAGAGGACTCACAAAGCTTAAATCAACATACGCTGACGGTCTTGCAGACTATATAGATGAAAACAACAAAATCCACACTAATTTTAACCAGACAATAACTGCCACTGGACGTTTAAGCTCCACGGAGCCAAATCTACAGAATATCCCAATGCGGACGGAGCTTGGACGACGTATTAGAAAGGTTTTCGTACCTCAAAAAGGCTGTATTTTCATGGACGCTGACTATTCACAGATTGAGCTTAGGGTGTTAGCCCATATGTCAGGGGATGAACAGCTTATTGAGGCTTATAAAATGGACGAGGATATTCATAGGATTACAGCCTCAAAGGTTTTCCATACACCCTTTGAGGAGGTTACTGATTTACAGAGGCGAAATGCGAAGGCTGTGAATTTTGGTATCGTATATGGCATTAGCTCGTTTGGGTTAAGCCAGGATTTAAGCATTACCCAAAAAGAGGCAAAGGCTTATATTGAACAATATTTTGAGACCTATCCAGGTATTAAGGTGTTTTTGGATAAAACAGTAACCGACGCAAAGGAGAAGGGCTACTGTGAAACTATGTTTGGAAGACGCAGACCTGTTCCGGAGCTTAAGTCCTCAAATTTCATGCAGCGTTCATTTGGCGAACGTGTCGCAATGAACTCTCCAATCCAGGGAACAGCGGCTGATATTATTAAATATGCAATGGTGAACGTTTATGATGCACTGAAAGCCAAAGGACTTAAATCAAAGCTTATTTTACAAATTCATGATGAACTTTTGATTGAAACGAGGGACGATGAGGTGGAGCAGGTTCGTGAAATTTTAAGCTATGAAATGCAAAATGCCTGTGACCTTGCCGTAAAACTTGAAATCGACCTGCACACGGGAAATGATTGGTACGAGGCAAAGTAATTCAAATGGGAAATTTTATGAAGATAATAGGTATTACAGGGGGCGTGGGTGCCGGCAAAACCCAGGTGCTCTCGTATATTGAAGCACATTATAACTGTCGCATTATTAGAGCGGACGAGGCGGCACATTTATTGTATGAGCCGGGTCAGGAATGTTACCAAAAGCTTGTGGAATTAATGGGGAAGGGAATTTTACAGGATAACTGTGAAATAGATAAACTAAAAATGGCTTCGATAATCTTTAATGACAACGAAATTCTTGAAAAGGTAAACAATATTGTTCACCCAGCAGTAAAAAGCTATATTACCGGACAGATAGAGACGGAACGTGCCTTGGGAAGGTATGACTGGTTTTTTGTGGAGGCGGCGCTCCTTATAGAAGAACATTATGATGAAATAGTTGATGAAATGTGGTATATTTACGCTGATGAAGCTGTCAGGAGTAAACGACTTTCTTCAAACAGGAATTACAGTGATGATAAGATTATGAACATTATGAAAGGACAGCTTAGCGACAGTGAATTTAGGAAGCATTGCCAAAAGGTCATCTGTAATAATGGTGATTTAGATGCTACTTATAAAGAAATACGAAATATAATGGGGGATGACGTGTATGAATCAGTTGGAAATCAACGGTGAAGAAGTTGTATTTGGACTTGATATAGGTACCAGGAACGTGGTCGGTACACTCGGATACAGGCAGGATGAAAAGTTTATAGTAATAGCACAGGAAATCAGGGAGCATAAAACCCGTTCCATGCTGGATGGACAAATTCATGATATTAGCAGGGTAGCCGAAACAATTAAGGAAATAAAGACAGCCCTTGAGACAAAGACAGGTATTCCACTGTCGGAGGTGTGTATAGCTGCCGCAGGACGTGTACTTAAGACAATGAATGTTCATGTTGAATACAAGCTTGATAATGAGCGAAATGTGACTAAGGAGGATTTAAACACCCTTACTTCCATGGGAGTGGAGCAGGCATTTAGTGAATTTCAGGAAAACAATGAGACCGAAATCCACTTTTACTGTGTAGGCTATTCGGTTGTGAAATATTATATCAACGGACTTTGGATTAGCCAGCCAGAACACCATAAGGCTAGAAATTTAGGCGCTGATATTATTGCGACATTTCTTCCTGATGATGTAGTGGACGGACTTTATAATGCAGTGGAGCTTGCAGACCTGTCAGTTGCAGGTCTTACATTGGAGCCTATTGCGGCTATAAGGGTTGCAATCCCTGAAAAATTCAGGCTTCTTAATATTGCCATGATTGATATTGGCGCAGGAACATCCGATATCTCCATAACTGACGAGGGAAGCATTGTGTCCTTTGGCATGATTCCGTTTGCCGGAGATTCCTTAACAGAGGCTTTAGCAAAGGCATGTCTTATTGATTTTGCTACGGCTGAAAAGATTAAAACCGCCGTAACCAAGCATGACAAAATTGTTTATGAGGATATTATGGGCTTAGAGCAGACTATTACGGCTGATGAGGTTGTTAAAATCTGCCAGCCTGAAATAGATAAGATGGCTCACCTTGCGGCTGAGGAAATCAAATCACTAAATGGCGGAGCATCTCCAAGCGCAGTATTTATTGTCGGTGGCGGCGGTAAAATCAAGGGATTTACTGATAAGGTTGCAAAGGAATTAGACCTTGACCCTAAGCGTGTTGCCCTAAGAGGCGAGGAGATTATGAAAGATATAGAGTTTCCTGAGGATGCCCTTAAGGATTCAACAATTATCACACCTATCGGAATTTGTCTGACATATTATGACCAAAATAATAATTTTATTTACATAACTTTTAACGATACGAAAATCAAGCTGTATGACAATAATAAGCTTACGGTTATGGATGCCGCAATGCAGGCATCATTTACACGTGACGGACTTTTTGCAAAGAAGGGCGAGGATTTAAGATATACCTTAAACGGTAAACGTTGCTGTATACGTGGTGAGTTTGGCGAGAGTGCCCATGTATATGTAAACGGCGAGGAGGTAAATCTGAACCAGCCAATCAGGTCAAATGACAAAATCAAGCTTGAGGCTGCAACTGTGGGAAAATCAGGCTCCCTTAAGATTTCAGAAATTGAGGGATTTGACAACAGCATTGAACTTACTGTTAACGGCGATAAGATTGAGCTGCCTGTTCTTGCCATGGTAAACGGTGATTACGAAACAGGCGATTATCAGGTCGTAAGCGGGGACAGAATTGAAATTCCCAGCGATTATACGTTGGAGAAGGTTGTCGAATTTATGGGGATTTCAGCCGAAAACCTTATAATGACTATCAATGGAAATGAGGCTGATTTGGATAACAGGGTCATGGCAAATGATGTTATCGAGCTTAATGAAAAGATAGTCCATCCATATGAAAACAATGAAAATAAAGAAAATCAGGAAAACACAACAGAAACAAAGTCCAAGGAAACAACAGAGGCGTTTAATGTTAATTCGTCACAACAGGTCAATGAAGCTAAGCCAAAGCAGGATGCCGCATATATTTTTGAGAATATGAATAACAAAGAAGAAAGCGGCAGTGACAAGCTTCTTGTAATAGTAAATGATAAGCCTATTGTCATGAGTGGAAAAACCTCTTATTCGTTTGTTGATGTGTTTGATTATATTGATTTTGATACAAGTAAAA
>CAYTGS010000048.1:0-14033 GCA_964437435.1 uncultured Roseburia sp. | reverse complement strand
CGCTGCCAGAAGCAGCACCTTATCAAATTACACAGGTTTTTATCAATCTTATCTGCTCCATGCAGTACAATACATTCCGTCAAGCACAGGGAGTTCCGATGGCAACTACCTTTTGTACCAACCATCTTCGACAGGTTGGAATTGCACTGTGCAAAACCCTGCGTCATCGTGGAGAAGGCAAGGAATATTATAAACGAATTTTTGAGCATTTGGGTATGCTTTGCGTATTTGTGATTGGCGGTGTTTGCGCCACTGTGCTGTGTAAATTTTTTCTAGGCAAGGCTCTTTGGGGTTCGCTGATTCCTTTGGGAATTGTACTGGCGGATTTGTTATATGCCGACATCAAAAAAGAAAAAGGGAAATTGGATTTAATACCCCGTGGACACTGATGGAATTCAGCGCAAGAAAATTAAAACATAACTTTCAAAGGCACTTCCCATATTATGAAGTGCCTTTTTATAATATCATTATCACTATTGGGGATTAAAACTAATCCCTCATCTCCTCAGCCACGCTCGTCTCGCATGAACGCATTGCCTCGATTGTATCTGTTAAGAGCTTGTCAAGCTCCCAGCCCAGCATATCTGCTCCCCTTTCAATCACTTCCCTTGAACAGCCTGCTGCAAAGTTGGCGCTTTTGTATTTCTTTTTAAGGGACTTTAATTCCATGTCCTGAACGCTCTTTGAAGGACGCATAAGTGCAGCAGCTCCGATAAGACCGGTAAGCTCATCCACCGCATATAATACTTTTTCCATTTCATGCTCAGGCTTTATATCTACTGTAAGGGCGTAACCATGGCTGCACACCGCATGAATAATATCCTCTGAAACGCCTGCTTCCCTTAAAAGCTCCGGTGCCTTTATGCAATGCTTGTCTGGGTATTCCTCAAAATCAATATCATGTAAAAGACCTACTATTCCCCAATATTCCACATCTTCGCCATATCCAAGCTTATCCGCATACCATTTCATAACCCCCTCCACTGTCAGCCCATGCTGAATATGAAACGAGTCCTTGTTATGTTTCTTTAATAATTCAAGTGCCGCTTCCCTGCTTATATGTTCCATTGTAAATTCCTCCCTGACATAAATAATGTGTATATTTTTACTGTTTCCTAAACACTATCTCTCCTGTATCAGCGTCCATTGACTCAACGATTGCAAGCGATTCCAAGTGGAAGCCAAGATTTCTAATTATCCTACCGCCATTTTGGAAACCTTTTTCAATGGCGATACCTATGCCTGCGACATTTGCGCCAGCTTCCTTAACAATCGAAATAAGTCCCTGTAGGGCACAGCCATTTGCAAGGAAATCATCAATTATTAGTATATTTTCTCCTGGTGTAATGAATTTCTTTGATACAATTACTTTGTTTTTGCACTTATGTGTAAACGACTCTACCTCTGCGAGAAATACATCTCCGTCAAGATTAACGCTTTTTCCCTTTTTCGCAAATACAACTGGCACTTTAAAATGCTGCGCCACTATACACGCTATACCAATCCCTGATGCTTCAATTGTGAGTATCTTATCAATATGCTCATCCGCAAAACGCTTCTTAAATTCTGCTCCCATTTGGTCAAACAATTCAATATCCATTTGGTGATTTAAAAAGCTGTCAACCTTAAGCACATTTCCTTCTTTCACAATGCCGTCTTTTATAATTCTTTCTTCAAGACAGTTCATCATTCGTCTCCTCCTCAAATTTACTAACTGTTTACCTGCCAACTGTATGAACTATTATAATCGGATTTATCATATCATACGAAAGCAATATTTATCAACTTATTATTCACATAAAATAAACATAAATTTTATACATTTGCTACCATTCAAGGTCAAATGCCGAAAACGCATCCTTTTTCTCAAAATTTTCTTCCTTGTATCTTAGCATAAATGCCTTTATCTCAGCAGACACATTTTCCATATCAGCTATAAGACTTTCAAAATTATCTTCTGTGGCGGCTCCTGCACTGGTAAACACCCTATAATATTCAAGTTCATTTTTGTGTTCTTCCATTATAATCTCCCAAGCCTCCTTGGAGGACTTAACATAGCTTTGCAGCCTTTCCTCTGTGTCATTTGAGAGCTTATATGGGTTAAGAAGTCTGAAATATACAATTCTAAGCTTCATTTTACGCTTTTCAACTGGATATGACTTAATATCGTAATCCTTACCCTCATAGTCCTCCTCGCCACAAGTCCAAAGCTCCTCGAAACCGTCAAGGTCATCAAGCTCTATAAGCGCCGTGAGTTTTTCATCCCAACGCTTCACCCAATCATCACTTCCAACCTCCATTGGACTAAACAGAAAATAATCATGGAGAACTGTAACCCCCATTGAAAGCATACGCTCTAAGCCGTTGCCCTTAAATTCATCAGGAAGATTACTTAATTCAATCTCCTTAAGCCATATACAGCCAAGAAAAAGCTCCTTTCCCCTTGATATATCCTTTCTTGGTATAGTTACGCTTCTAAGATTTTCCGCATGTGCAAACGCCCAATCGCCGATTTCCTCTATTGAATAAGGTAAGCTTATTTCACGTATTGTCTTGCAGCTTAGGAATGCCTTTTTATCAATGGAAATAACCGGCTTATCATCAATTGTATCAGGTATAATGACTTTCTCACCTATACCCCTGTATTTTTTAATTTCAATGCCCTTTTTATACGGTGCATAGACTATCTGACCACCATCTCCAAGATAATTTTCTATCTTTAATTCTTCCATAATTAAAACCCCGTTTAAAGTTCTAATGCGTTAATTTCATTCATGATGTCATCCTGCCTCTCATGGAGCATTAAATCCTCGTTATGTTTTTTGTAATCCTCACTTCCGTATGTGGCGATAAAGCGTGCGCTGTAGGCATTTACCGTAAGCTCCGTCACGAGAACGAGAACCTCATTTCCGTCCATAAATGCCACTTCGCTAAAAGCAAACAGATTATGAAGCCTTGACTGGATATCGGCATTTTCCTCCTTCATCTTGGAAACTTCAGCGTCAAAGGCTGTCTTTAACATTCCAAGGGCTGTACCTGTATCATCTGTATTTTCTATTCTAAGCTCTTTCTCCCTCTGCTCCAAAAACCTTATAACAGCCCTGTTCTTTTTCTTCTCCTCATTAGACAATGTTCCTGCTGTCGTCATGCTTTCTATTATTTTATGGCGGTTTGCAATCTGTGTCTGTACAAGTGATATAATATTTTCATTATTTTTATCATGCAGCGCCTTGATGATTTTAAGCACTTTCATAAGCTCTGAAAGGTAATCCGACTTTTCAAGGTTTTCACGCATTTCGCTTTCAAGCTTGTCAAGCAACATTCCAAGAAGCGATAATCTCTCGTCAAACTTGGCAATCCTTGCACGCTCTACAACCTGTGCCGAGTTGGTTCCCGCTAAAATTTCCTCAACCTTGTAGTTCTTTTTATATTTATTATAAAGCTCATAATAAGCCGTAAATTCCTTTACAATTCTGTCATTGTGGAGGTATTGTCCCACCAGTGTCTCATCAACGGCAATCCCCTCCTCCTCGCACAAAAGCATTGTGGCTGACAAATCCTCCCAGCCCCTTGCAGTGACATACGACTTTCCGCCCACAGTAGTCTCAACACGGTAAAAGTCATTTTTCTTCATATCAAGGTAGGTTGTAACAGCGTTGTGAATACCCTGCTTTAAGGCATATTCCTTCCATGTAGCATAATCTGCCTCAACCTCTACAAGCTTCATTCTATCCATTGTAACAACATCAAATTCCCTGACCGATTTGTTGTACTCTGGGGGATTTCCAGCAGTAACAATTACCCAGCCTTCTGGAACCTTGTGGCGACCAAAAACTTTGTATTGCAGGAATTGAAGCATTGAAGGTGCCAAGGTTTCCGATACACAGTTAATCTCGTCAAGAAACAGTATTCCCTCCTCAATTCCGGAATTTTCCATAACCTCATATATTGAAGCGATAATCTCACTCATTGTATATTCCGATATATCAAACTCCATTCCCTTATAACTTTTATGGCTTATAAAGGGCAGGCCCAATGCTGACTGCCTTGTATGGTGGGTCATTGAGTAGCTTACAAGGGCTATTCCAAGCTCCTGCGCTATCTGCTCCATTATTGCCGTCTTGCCAATTCCCGGCGAACCCAATAGAAATATAGGTCTTTGTCTTACCACGGGTATTCTGTACTCGCCGTACTCGTCTTTTTTCAAATATAATTTAACCGAATTTTTAATGTGTTCCTTTGCCTGTTTTATATTCATTACTACTTTTCCCTTTCATCTTCAAAATTTTCGATGTCCTCAACCGGCAATATTAGCTTTATCGCCCATGCAGGCACCGGTGGCTTTTCGTAATCGTCCTCCAGAAAAACAAATGCGGTATCATAATTGTAAGGAGGTTTTTTCTCAGGAAACACACCATATCCATCGGTGAAATAAATAAGACCCTTAAGGTTCTCAAACTCGCCATTTTCTATCGCCTTATTCACATACTCAAATACAGGTCTGAAATCGGTAGAGCCAAAGCCCTCTAATTTTCCTTCACGCATAAATTTCTCAAACTCATCATCATTTGTAATCTTGGTATCCCTGCGCACCTGACTGTCACACTGGATAATGTGTATATTAACCTTTCTAAAGAAGTTTTCACTGCTCTTTAAAATACTGTAGGTTTTATTAAGAAATGCCTGTACAACCTCTCCCCTGCATGAGCCGGAAGTGTCTATCGCAACTACAAATTCCTTTATTTTATTGACATCCTTATATTCCAACGGCTCTACAAGGGGTAAATTTCCATATAATGACAAACCGTAGGTATAATATACATAGTCAAACTCATCATCATTTATCCTTATATCCTCCCCCGAAACACTGAACTTCCGTAAGAAATCACCATAATCATATTTTTCCTTCGTTGCTTCCTCTAAGTTTTGCAATAGGCTTTTGTCATCAGTCTTATCCTCTGAAAAGGATTTAAGCTCTGCCTTTATACGCTCGCTTATCTTCTTCCACTGCGCCTCGCTTATTTCCATTACCTCTGCCTCTGACCAGTTTTCATGTTCATCACGCTTGAACAAAAGGGAAAGCTCTAAAAGCTCTGATATCCCCGGTCTGTCCTGTTTAAGCTTTCTATAAATCCTGTCAGCCGTTAAAATCCCTGCCTTTTCTTTCCACTCTGAAAGTATATGCCTCCTCTCATCATCACGGATAGTATCAAACCCCGATATTCCTAGTGATAGCGCAGTATTCTCGACTGCCATATCAACCGCAATGTCCCAAAGCTCCTTGTCTACCTTATTATATTTATATGAATGGCTGAAAATACAATGCAGTAATATATGCAAATGCAACCTTATTATATTGTTTGGATTTTTCTTGTATAGCCTGATTATAACTGTCGAATCGTAATAGATTGTGGACCCGTCCGGCGCACTTATATCGCATGAAACGCAGTCTGAACCGCATTTCTCCTTTAATTTAAGTCCCGAAAGAGCCACATCAAGAAATCTGAGATTAATTAATAGCCTGTCTAAGGAAAGCCGCCAAATCTTTAGTGCAAGCGCACTTACATTCTCTGACACCTGTACCATAATTTCCCCCTGTTTAATTCAATATGAATTCTAATAGTTTTGTATTTCCCCATTGCAGGCATTTTCCATTATTGCCGAAACGTCAGCACCCTCCATGTCAAGTCCCTGAGCGCTCACAAAATGAGTATTCTGTACTCCATAGAGCCTACATAAAGCATTAACATACTCAAATCCAAAATTACAGTCACCGATATAGCCCCCGCTTGTTGTCACATAATACATATCGTTAGCCTGTGAAAGTCCTATAGGCGTTCCGTCCTCGCCATAGGTAAAAGTAATTCCCTCCACGCTTGCAAGCTCAAAAAATATCTTAAGAGATGCCGGAAATGACATATTCCAATAAGGGGCAGCTATGACTATCATATCAGCCGCCGCAATAGCATTAGCATAGTCAAACATTGTATCATCAGACATTCCTGCTGCCATAAGCTCGTCACGCCTTGTAAGCCTCTCATAGTTCAGTGGCAGTAGGTTTTCCGTCGAAAGCCTTATCTCCTCAATTTTGAATGCCATGTCTTTGCTATTTTCCTCTTTAATACGCATAAGTAACTGTTCTGCAAGTGCAAGGGTTCTCGAATCCTGTCCACGCACACATGCATTTATAAAAAGTAATGTGGGCATTATTTACCTCCGTTCAAAAGTATTTGTGGCACCTCTTGCGCCATTCTTTCGTATGCTTTGAGTGACGGATGAAGATGATCTCCGCTGTCATATCCCTCCGCAAATGCGGCAGGATTTTCACTGTCGCAAAGCGCCCTGTCAAAATCTATACATCCGTCTATTATGTCCGTCGTCCTAATCCATTCATTGACGGCGCACCTAAGCTCATCCCTAAACGGCTCATAAGTACGCCAACCATAAATCGGAAGCAAGGTTCCTATATAAACCTTAAGTCCGTATTCCCTTGCCTTTTCGACATACCATTTAAGTCCATCTATAAGCTCATCCGCCGTTGGCAAATCGCTCCATGGTCTGAAAGGATTAACCTCTATCCCGACAGGATGAATGATATCATTAATCCCATGTTGGATTATAATAGTATCAGCACCCGAAACGTTTGCTTCCCTCGGAAACCTCGTCTCACCCTTTAATCCGTAGGAATCATAGGTAATGTTGTCATACTGTCTCAAAATCCTTGTACCGCTTGCAGCACGTCTAACGATTGAAGTATTTTTTATATCTTCATCAAACAATCTAAGGCTTAAGTAATCAGGCCATGCCTGGGATGTGATACTATCTCCATAGCATATTACGGCACGGTTTGTACTTTCAGTCAATATCTCTACATTGCTCAAAAAATAAAACCAGTTTGTATTTCTTGTAAAATCCATGGGAAGCTCGCCCCTCTCGGCAAAATTTCCCACTGAATAATAACCCTTGGATAAAGGTCCAGTAATCAAAACCGCAGAGCGCATAATCGTAAACTCGCCAAAATAAAGACTTATGGCAATATCCTCGCCCCTCTTTACCCTAAACGGTATTTCATCACTCACAATTGATTTGCCTGCGGGAATTTCACCGGACATCAAACCGTTATTAAAGGTAATCGGTTTATTTGTGTCCTCTATAATATCACGGTTTCCATCCTTTGATAAAGCCACAAATGCCTTTGTAACCGTAACCTTTTCAGTTCCGCAGAAATTATCTAATGTAATTTTTATTTTATTTCCATCAAACATGGGGCGTATCGGATATCTTAAGGTCAGGTTCTTAGCATAATTCTCAGGTTTTCTATCCGCTATTGATATTGCATTGCCCCAGGTTGTGACATATTTTTTATTAGAATTTAATTCCATATTACCAATCCGTTCCAACTTAACCTAAAATCTGATTTTTTATACTGTCTAATTCCTCATCAGTCATTTTGTTAGCCTTCATTACAAGATTTTGACCGTCATCCGTATATCGTGGGATGAGGTGCATATGGAAGTGGAATACCGACTGTCCTGCTATCTCGTTATTGTTCTGAATAAGGTTAAATCCCTCACATCCAAGCTTGTCCCTCATTAAAAGTGACATTTTCTTTGCAAGCGGAAGCACCTTTGAGGCAGTGTCATCTGATATCTCATAAAGGTTCTTATAATGCTCCTTTGGAAGTATCAGTGCATGACCCCTAGTAGCCGGTCCAAGGTCAAGTATTACCCTAAAATCATTGTCCTCGTACAGTGTCCTCGACGGTATCTCACCGTTAGCTATTTTGCAGAAAATACAGTTATCATCTCTCATTTTCATTTCCTCCCTGTCAACCAAACGTAAATATTAAATCAAGTGTCCTAAGCACCTTGAAATCACCTTTCATTTTCATGTCGCCTGACATGAAGCTTCTCTGGAATGTAGTGCTTCCCTGAACAATGTCATCCATGACATCTGCCGATATTGAAAGCTCCACATCACATTCATCCTCCTCACCATAAAAACATTCCATTGCAGTATGGTTGATTTTTAGGATAAGGGGTTTATCAAGCTCCTGTATATTAAATTTATACACAGCGCTAAAACCGGGCTGCGGCTTAAAATGCTTCTTTAATTCGTCCAAATATACATCCCTGCTGGATTCATTAATATTCATCAAATCCTTGAACATACTTGCAAGCTCCTGTATATCTTCCTTTTGCTTCTGTACATACACGTCATCACTTGCAAACTCTGAAAGCTGTTCTGCCTCCTGTGGGGTAAGGTTAAGACTCTGGGTATATGACACCTTTTGCTTAACCGCCTGATTGCTGCTTGGAAATACAGGAATTTTCTGGCTTATTGAGCGGTACAAATCCTCAGTGCGCTTGTCTATAACCCTTGTATATCCGGGAGTAAGCTCAAGCTCAGATACATCGGCAATATAACCGCAAATTCCCGTGACAGGCCTTCCTCCCAAAATTTCCCAAGCCTGCGTGAGACTTTGGAGTGCATCCGACTCACCATAGGTTGTTGACATTACTATCGGACACATATATATCTTTGAAAGCTTTTCCTTGTCCCCATACAGCCAACAGGCATCCAAAAACTGCATCATATATCCTCCAACCCCGTACCACTCAACGGTGCTGGCTAAAATCACGCCATCCGCATCCTTTAAGGTTTGGGGAAGCGTCACGATATTGTTTTTATATTCATATAAATCATATCTCTCCACATTTACATTAAGCTCATCCAAAACAGCCTGCATTTTACCCAAAACATATAACGTGGGATCACCTATAATTCCCCTGCCGCCGTAATATATATTGATTTTCAATCTAAGTAACCTCCCATGTGTTTTTTGTTTCTATGTACCTCTATTAAATTCATAAGTGCCATTATAAATATTCCGCATATAAGCCCGCCAACATGAGCAGCATTATCCACGTAAACCGTCCTTGCCCCACTATAAATCATATATACAACGGCAAACAGCAGTCTTCTTATCGAAACCTGCCCGAAACGTCCGTTGTGTATAACAACAAGCACAAACAGCGCACCTATAAGACCAAATATTGCTCCGCTTGCGCCTACTGAATTGTATATCTCACCAACCGCCACGGAATGTATCATTGATACAAGGCTTGCTCCAAGCCCCGAAAACATATACAGGATGAAAAATCTTAAGTGCCCTATTGCGCACTCTATCATCTGCCCCAAGCCGACGAGAAATATCATATTGCTGACAATATGCTCTATATCCCCATGCAGGAATATAGCCGTTATAAGTCGGTAAAATTCATGCTCACCGAATACATTCTCAGCATTCATACTACCAATATTATACACTACTTCACCCATTTGTGAACATAGAATATATGCAAATATATTTATAATCAATAAAACAATAGTTACAAAATATTTCTGCCAGCTTATATTATTGTTCTCCTGCATTCTAATCCTCCGTACTATCCGATTATTCCAACTGCGCCATATACATACTGTTATAAAAACCACTCTTTTTCATAAGCTCGTCATGGGTTCCCTGCTCCACAATCTCCCCATGGTCAACAACAAGAATTTCATCGGCATTCTGTATTGTAGAAAGACGGTGGGCTATTACAAAACAGGTCTTATTCTCCATAAGGCTTCTCATAGCCTGTTGGATATGCCTCTCCGTCCGTGTATCAACGTTTGAGGTTGCTTCATCTAAAATAAGCATATTTGCCTCAAGAAGCATAGCCCTTGCAATTGTCAAAAGCTGTTTCTGCCCTTTTGAAATATTAGTTCCGTCATCAGTAAGTATTGTATCATATCCGTTGGGAAGTCGCATTATATATGAATGAATTTTTGCCGCCTTTGCAGCTTCCACCACCTGCTCATACGTCGCATTGGGATTACCATATGCGATATTTTCAAAAATCGTCCCCTGGAACAGCCATGTATCTTGAAGCACCATAGCATAGGATTTTCTCAGGCTTCCACGTGTCACGGTCTTTATCTCATAGTTATCCACATTTATATAGCCGCTATCCACATCATAAAACCGCATTAAGAGATTAATAATCGTAGTTTTTCCAGCACCCGTGGCACCCACTATTGCGACAAGGCTTCCAGGCTTTGCCCTAAGGCTCAAATTCTTAATAATTTCCTTATTCTTCACATATCCGAAGTTAACATTGCACAATTCCACATCACCCATGACATTTCCAAGGGTTACTGCGCCCTCCATATCCGGCTCCTCCACAGGCTCATCAAGCATATTAAAAACACGCTCCGCCGCTGCAAGGGCTGACTGCAATTCACTCATAATATTTGCAGCCTCGTTAATCGGTCCCGAAAATTTTCTCGAATACAATATAAAAGACGAAATATTTCCCACCGTCATTTTACCGCCCAAAAACAAAAGCGCTCCAAATATACTTACGAGTGTAAGGGAGATATTATTTACAAAATTAACTGTCGGACCAACCACACTCGCATAATATTCAGCCCTGTAATATGACTCCACTGCTTCCTCGTTTTTGATGTCAAATTTGCTTATTGTATTTTCTTCCTGATTATATGCCTTTAATGTCTTTTGACCTGTTATCATTTCCTCCACAAATCCGTTTAACTCACCGAGCTTTCTTGACCTTATCCTAAACAGCGGTCTAGTCTTTCCCGTTAGGAATTTTGTCAGGAATATTGAGAGTGGAATAGTCACCACAAATACAAGCACAAGTCTGGGTGATATGGCTATCATCATGCTAAATGCGCCAATTACGGTTATGAACATTGTTATAATCTGAATTAAATCATTTGAAAGCGAGGCATTTACCGTATCAATATCATATGAAATACGGCTTATAATATCACCTGTCTGGTGAGTGTCAAAATACCCCACCGGAAGCTTTGTCAAATGTTCAAACACATCACGCCTCATCCTATAAACAACCTTGCGGCTTATGTCAATCATTAAAATCGCTTGTAGATAACCTAAAAATGAAGAAAAAACATAGAAAACGACCATAAGCCCTGCATAATAAAATACACTTTTAAAGTCAACATTCCCTTTACCAGTTCCAATTGCGTCTATCGCATAGCCCGAAAGCATTGGTCCCACAAGGGATAAAAAGTTCCCCAATATGGTAAGGAAAAGTGCCAATGCAAGGAGATATTTATATTTTAACATATATATTCCAAGGCGAATTATCGTGCCTTTTCTATTCTTTGGCTTTTCAAATTTTTCACTTTGTGCCATACTTTCCTCCTACGCACCAATCTGGGAATTGCTTATCTGACGATATATATCGCAGTTTTCCATAAGCTCCTCATGCTTTCCATATCCAATCACCTTTCCGTCATCAAGTACCAAAATCAAATCCGCATGCATTATAGAGCTTACCCTCTGGGCTATTATAATCTTTGTGGTATTACCGTAATTTTTTGAAATCTCACCCCTAAGTAACGCATCTGTTTTATAATCGAGGGCACTTGATGAGTCGTCAAGTATAAGTATATCCGGCTTCCCGGCAAGCGCACGGGCAATTAATATACGCTGCTTCTGACCACCGCTTAGGTTTGCACCCCTTATATTAATATGGTTGTCATAGCCCCTGCCATCCTCCTCCACAAATTCCTTTGCACGTGCAGAGCTTATTGCCGTCCTAATTTCATCATCAGATATTGTACGTCCCAGACGTACATTCTCACTTATAGAGTCCTCAAAAATCGTATCATTTTGGAATACAACTCCAAACATCCTTCTAAGCTTTCCTAATGGAATACTTTTAATATTCTCACCAGCTATATAAATCGCACCAGCGCCCACATCATAATACCGCATTAAAAGCTGTGCCAAAGTACTTTTACCACTTCCCGTAGCACCTATTATTCCTAAAGTTTCACCCTTTTTTAGGCTGAAGCTTATATTTTCTATGTTAGGTTTTACGTTGTTGTATGAAAATGTCACATCATCAAATTTGATATATGACTCGTCATATAGTCTCTCACACACGGACACCAAAAGGTCATCCGGTGTGTCGATAACCTCAACTATCCTGTCAGCACTTGCTATAGCCTTTGAGATAATCACAAACATTTTGGATATATTCATCATGGCACTTAGTATAATGGTAAAGTATGTTAGAAATGCCAGAATTTTTCCCACCTCGGTAAGCCCTGCATTTACCCTGTAGGCACCTGCAAGCACCACGAGAACAAGACCTATGTTTAAAAAGAAATTCATTGAAGGATTTACAACAGCCATAGTAAAGCCTGCCTTTTTCTCCCTCTCCGCCACCTCTTTATTTAGCACATCATATTTTTCGTTCTCATAATCCGTCTTTGAAAGTGCCTTTATGACACGTATTCCAGCCACATCCTCACGTATAAGGCGCACAAATTTATCTGTTGACTGCTGCAATGCCGTGTACATGGGTATGCTTTTCTTTGAAAAATAATATGTAATAAAGGTTATAAACGGCATGACGGATACAAGCACAAGAGTCAGCACAGGGTCAAGCGTAAGCGTTACAAGTATTCCCCCCACTGCAAGAATAGGTGCCCTGACACCAAGACGCTGTATTCTTCCTATCATCTGATGTACATTGTAGGTATCGGTTGTAAGCCTTGAAATAAGTGAGGGCTTTGTAAATGCGTCAGTACTCTTATTAGAAAGATACATAGTACGTGCAAACAAATCATGCCTTAAGGTTTCCGTCGCATCCCTTGCCACCTTTGAAGCCATACGGTTTGCTATTACATTAAACGTGATTGCAAGAATTGAACATATGAACATAATAAATCCCCATAAATATATCCCCCCTTTATCTCCGGTGGGAATTATGGTATCTATCATGTATGCCAATATCCATGGAAGACATAAATCCATAATTGTACCAATAAATTTAATTACAAATCCCATAGCCATTTTTAAATAATATGGCTTTAAATAAAACGTCAATACCCTTTTCACACAAAATCACCAAACCATTTCAATTTTTACATAATTATATAATACCATAAATTTTGTTTACAGCAAAATAAAAACGGCATCAATGCCGTTTTTATAATTTTTATTAATATGCCCTGCCCCAGTAAACCATTTTATTTGCCGGTTTCCCGCAGCATATACACTTGTCTGAAATCTTCTCCTGCTCAAATGGCATACAGCGGCTTGTCGCTGCAAGCTCATCCTTAATCTTGTCCTCACATTCCTGATTACCACACCACATAGCCTTGACAAAGCCCGGCTTATTGTTTATGGTATCGCAAAACTGTTCCCAATTATCTGCACTGTAGGTATGTGACTCAAGGTGCGCCTTTGCGGCATTGTACATATCGTTATGAATTAAGTCCAAAAGCTCTGCTGCCTTTGCCTCAACCTCATCAAGACTCACTTCTATCTTTTCCCTTGTGTCACGGCGGACAAATATACATTTATTGTTCTCAATATCCTTTGGTCCAATTTCAATTCTAAAAGGTATACCCCTCATCTCACACTCGCTGAACTTCCATCCAGGTGTCTTGTCGGAGTCGTCCACCTTCACCCTAAATCCCTTTTCAAGAAGCCTGCCTTTTAGCTCATTTGCCTTTTCGAGCACGCCTTCCTTTTTCTGCTGGATAGGGATTATCATTATCTGGGTTGGTGCCACCCTTGGCGGTAATTTCAGTCCAGAATTATCACCGTGTACCATGATTACGGCACCGATTAAACGTGTCGTCATTCCCCATGATGTTTGGTGACAGTATTTTAATGTGTTGTCCTTATCTGTATACTGAATTCCGAATGCCCTCGCAAAGCCGTCACCAAAGTTATGGCTTGTACCTGACTGCAAAGCCTTTCCGTCATGCATAAGTGCCTCTATTGTATAAGTAGCCTCCGCACCTGCAAATTTCTCTTTATCCGTTTTCTGACCTTTAACTACAGGTATTGCAAGTACATCCTTTAAGAAATCCGCATATACGTTGAGCATTTGGATTGTCCTAGCCTCTGCGTCCTCTGCAGTGGCATGTACCGTATGTCCCTCCTGCCATAAAAATTCACGGCTTCTGAGGAACGGGCGTGT
>CAYTGS010000047.1:0-14305 GCA_964437435.1 uncultured Roseburia sp. | reverse complement strand
TATATCCAATTCATTGAAGAATTGAAAGCAATCATAAACCATTTTTCTTTCTCCTGTTTAATATAACTGCCGCTGCCACAATCATCACAAATGTAATGACTGAAACAGCCTGTGACGCCTTCCACAAAACCGGGACTTCATATTGTACCTTTACATTTCCATTATAGCCTCCAGGTATCATTATTCCAAGCCTATTATTTTCACCGTTTGATATTTCAAATTCTGTCCCATCTTCCGCATAAGCATGATAGTTGTCATAATTCATTATAGGTATCTCTACCGTCTGGCTATCAATGCTTATGTTATTACATATAAATGTAATTGTTCCATGGTCAGATTCGTATTCTGAAATTTCAACATTTTCCAAATCAGCCTTAACACTTCTCCAGCTCATATATCCTTCAATAGTGCCTGTAAGCATATACTCGCCGCCTACCGTATCAAGTTCCACGTCGGCACCTCCATATACCTTATACTCAGTGGCTGAATCCGCAAAATTGGTATAGAATAATCCCGCTTCCACAACAGTAAATCCAACAAGTATAAGTGTAATCATCCTAAATACTGATTCCGACACATGCTCCTTTGCGACCTTCACTCCTATGATTGTAGCCGTTACCGCAAAAATTGTTGCTACGGCAAGATATATCCATGGGAACTGAACAACGCTTAATATTTTGGCAAGTATAGGACTTACTTGTTCAAGACTGTCCCATGGAAAAAAGTTTGTCGATAATATAATCGAGATAATGGCAAATCCAATACATATTACACCTGTTTTGAGCCGTCTGTCACTATTTATGTTCCACTTATATTTATTGATACAACACCAAATAAATACTCCCATTCCAACAACAAGTGCAAATCCTAGCGATAGGGGCATCTCATTTATCATACCGTCCACTGTATCACCACTTGAAGTCATAAACACTTCCAATACCTGAATAAGATACGTGCCGTATTTTTGTATTTTCTCTGTTTCCTGCTCATATACCCTTATATGCATTCCCATTGATGAAAGAAAGGGTACTAAAAATGCAAGGTTTAATAAGGCTGTAACCAGAGCCGTTATCACAAGTGATATGAAACGCTTTGGTTCAAAGGTTTTTCTGAATAAGATAATGCAAACAGCAATAATAAACAATGCTACAAGCTCACATGAAAGCACATGGCTTTGGACAAGACCCGTAAGTCCTATGACAAGTGCAAGACATTCTTTCCATTCTATTTTTGAAACATCTTTGGAATATATCATTACAAAACCATATATTATAAGTGGGAAAAACATCATTGCTGTATATTCACCAACTGCCGACCTCAGATATACATTCACTATTCTATAGGCTGAAAGCGTATAAAGCATACAGCCAATTACCGCTGTCTTCTTATCGTTTGTAATTCCCCTAAAACTAAAATAGCTTATAATCACCGTTGCGACATTTACCATCACCACATATATCTGATAACATACCTGTAACGGAACACCCGCCACATCAAGCAATGCCGGCATATAAAATAAAATCTGTCCATAAAAAATTGGGGACGCATACCCATACCCGTTTAACATTTCAGTCTGGATAGGAAAAGTAAGTTGTCCAGCCTTTATGTTCTCTGCAAGCGCCTCTATCCTTGCAAGATGAAACGCCATATCATGACCCTTTAACAGGAAGTCTTCAAATACCGGAAGACAGCTAAAAAGGCTTATAATAAAAAGTAATGCCACTATATCCTTATTTTTATAACTGTTATCCGTAAAAATATATATGTATAAAATATCAAGCATTGCAAAAGTCAAAATCAGTGCCAATATTCTAAAAAGCCTCCATAAAGGAAGCTCCTTTAATACGATACTGTCAATCCTCAAATCTCCAAGCCCATAGAAATTTACCTTAATTTCCAAATCATCTATGTTTTTTAACGAATGTATCCACATACGTGAATTTTGAACCGTAACACTGTCATTAAGCACCATATCATTAAAATTAATATTTGTTTCATTTTTCTCTGATATTATCTGGATTGAAGCTGTGGCATTTTCACTGCTTCCCCCTGCCTCATTGTCATACAATAACGAATAATACATTACCTGAAGCTCATATACTCCCGGTTTGACATTCAGCGGACCACTTCCGATTATCCATCTTCCATAATGATACCCATCATTTCTGCCCGTGATATACAGTGATTTTTCCACACCATTTGTTTCTTTATTGTCATATACCACTAATGTATTAGCATCAAGCATAATTGAATCAACCGGCTTATAGTCATCTACCGTCACCTTATCATCATAGATTACAAGATTATCTGCATTCAAAGTAATATTAGTACTTCTGCCAATTGACAAAATAATCACTATAATCAGTAATAAAATTTCAACCCCTACAGCAATTGAAAATCCTTTATACTGTTGCACAAAGCTCCTTATATTTTCAATGTTCATTTTAACACCTGCCTGACTATTTTTTTGCACTGCTTTAAAAATGGTTCCTTTATAAAATTGGGATATGCTGCATTTGTACCCTCCCATTTATGAAAGGCAAACGGAGTAATGCCCTCCACCTCTGGTATCATTTTCTCATGGCTGTAATATTTTGCCACATCCAAAGGAGCTATACACATTCCTTCCTGCTCCAACAAATGACGTATTTTACAGCATATAAATCCATCCTCATAATACCACATTTTACCGTAGGCATATTCACCCGTCCAAGGTATGTTAGCTTTTTTAGGAAAATCCATAAGGCGTTTACTCCTAATTCCGGCACTGTTGCCTACTCTGCATATATTTCCGTTTATGTCACGGTAGGTAGTCGTATCTCCCTTTGGCGGAAGCGGCCATGGTGCACCTATATAGTCATAATCAAGGAACTCGTCACGCCACATTTCCGGATGCACCACAAATCCATCCGCATGGACTATTAATGCAAAATCCGTGTTAATATGTCCTCCTAGCTCATAGACCATTTTATAGTTAAAATCATCTATATTTGTAAGCTTATCCGTATGGCTATAGCGTATTTTTTTTGGAAGAAACAGTGGTTTTTTATGAGTTATAAATACTGCATCACCAAACTCTATTCCCCTCATGCTGTATTTCATGGCTTTTATTGTAGCACTTATATTTACGCTTGACATTGCCACTAATGTGACGTTTGGCAGCTTTAGTTTTTCCTGCATTATTTTTTTACCACCATTCTGAGTTTTCTTTTAGCCGAGTGGAAATAGTGTATAAATTTATATCTGTCATAAAAACGCTTTGCTTTCTTATATGCCTTTGTTTTTTCCGCATCCGACATTTGTATATTAAGCTTCTTATATGTTGATGATTCTTCTTTATATCTTGCAAGTTCTTCCCTACATTCCTGAGCAGTAAAAAGCTTTCCCTTTCTATCCTGATAGGTAAAACCATCATAAATATTCTGCTCTGATGCCCAATATCCGTCAGACACATTATGTCTCGCCCAATATTTAGGTGCTATTATTTTTTTAACCGTAGTACTCGTGAATGCCGGGAAATACGTAAAGGATGAATTTGCAAGCAAAAGATACTTTGCATTCTTTATAATCGAATAATCCTTTGCCAAGTCAAAATTATATGCCTTTACCCCAGGGAGAAGCTTCTGGGCTTCTTTCACATCATTTGTTATAATCATAAATCTCATATTTGGATTAATTTTGCGCATATTTTTCATGCCGTTTATCCAATATTTTCTGTTAAGGAAAAGCTCCGGCGAATCCATGTAATCTGTACACCTTAGATGTATAATACATAAGTCATCCTTACAGTAATCATAGCAGTCATATTCTGGTTTAACCCTTAACCAATCACATATATTTTTCTTATATGGAAGGTAATAATCCTCCGCCTGCATATTTCCATAGGCAAGCACTGTTCGGTTCATGTTGAGAAGCGTCTCGTCTGTCCCAGTAACATATGCCCCATGCTCTATGTCATGCTTTGAATTGGCAACATACAGCCTGTCCTCACATTCATTATATATTTCTTTGAAATCTTCCTTTTTAGTTGGAACACCAAGTTCCAAATCCATAAAGTACAATCCGCACTGGCTATGGATATTGTTTGCAAGGGTTTCAGCTCCAAGGATACTGTAATCACAATTATTCCTCATCGCTATGCACCTGATAGTAACATAGCAAAAAAGCTGATTTCCAAGCCCCTGTCCCTTTAATAACTCGGTTGCGATTATCGGTTTATCTGACATATATTTTCTCCACTATCTCACTGTCTGTATTTACATCAAATTTACGTGCAAACAAAAACTCTTCATCAGCCCCCATAAGCTCGCTATAGTCCTCTGCACTGAATACATATGGCGTTCCCCTGTTCCAATCTATATACCTTAAGCAAGCCCTGTAATCGTTATCAAAGCCTCCCATATATAGGTTGTCCTTATATGGGGAATCCATAGCTATCGTTTGGATAAAAAGCTCATCGCTGTTTTGGGATAAGCTAAATGCCTTTGCATATTTATGATAATTTTCCACTGCATATTTTGCAAGTCCGTCAGTAATACTGCACCAGTTTGCACCGCCATAGACCTTAAATCCAAAATTCTTTTTCCTGTCTATATTAAGCCGCCTCTGTATGGCAAGGGAATAAGTCTCTGCATCCACCCAGAACTTCTTATCCCTTTTTCGCCCCAACTGTTTTGAAAAAAAATGATACTTTTCATATCTACATTCAATATCCCTTTGGTACTGACTTGTCCCAAAATGAATAAACTCACTGCCCATGTTTTTCGTAAGGAAGCTGTTAATTTCCTCCTTTGATTTAATTGGGAGGTCAGCTCCAGATAATATATGATAATAATCATAATTACCACTTGTAGATTTTTGCAGCAAGAGAAGCTGTGCTAGGGTGATTGAATTTGTTGCCCAATATACTTTATGTTTTCTGTATATGTTAACATTGGACTTTGTTGCTAATTTCTTTATCATATCAAAGTCTACAGACCTTGCATTTTTATCAATATGGATATAAAAATCATTATCCTTATCATCCAAAAGCCTTATCAGGTTTTCAAGGACATTGGTATATTCATGAATAAGTATTAAATATGCGTTACGCACCTTTTAAATCCTCCAAGTCTTTTATCCGAGTGTTGTCTCCTCAATCTTTCCGTTATCAACCCTATATATAATATCGCACTTTTCAATTGTATTAAGCCTGTGGGCGATTATTACCATTGTTTTCTTTCCATGGAAGCTGTTAATTGCCTCCATAACTGCTGACTCCGTCTCATTGTCAAGGGCTGATGTAGCCTCGTCAAATACTAATATTTCTGGGTTATGGTAAAGCGCCCTTGCAATACCAAGCCTCTGTCTCTGACCGCCTGAAAGCCTTATCCCCCTGTCACCAATTGCAGTATCTAATCCCTCTGGCAACGTTTTAATAAAGTCCTTTAGCTGTGCTTCCTCCAAAACCTGCCATATTCTCTCATCATCTATCTCATCATCAGCAATACCAAAGGCAATATTATTTCTGACGGGTTCATCAACGAGGTAAATCGACTGTGGAATATATCCAATCTGGGAAAGCCATGCCGGATAATTGTCAAAAACGTTTACACCGTCACATTCTATAGTTCCCTCCTGTACCTTTAGTAATCCAAGCAAGATATCAACAATTGTAGACTTTCCGGCACCTGACGGTCCCATTATTCCAACCGATTTACCATATGGCACCTGCATATACGCATGGTCAAATATAAGCTTATCCGTATTAGGGTATGCATATACAATGTTTTTGAGCTCAATTTTATCTTTAAGCTCCATTGTCTTTGTCTCATCTACAGGCTTTAGAGTCTGGTTGTTTCTCCTACTGATTTCGTTGATGTTCATATTTTCATATACGTAGTCAAGGCATGGCTTGAAATACGTAATATCAGTGATATACGTATTAATCCTGTTTACACAGGGCATAAGCCTTACAACTGCAATTCCCAATGCGGCAAGCATTGATACAAGGGAGGTAACGTCATTTCCCATAAGGATATATACTATAATATATGTGAGTATGCTTGCTACAAATATTGTCTCTATTAACAGCCTCGGCATATTGTTTATTACGGAGTATTTACGGCTGTAGCCTGCACCAATCTTTCCGTTTTTCTCGTAATTATCGGCAAAGAAAGCTTCCCTGTGGAGTACCTTTACGTCCTTAATACCATAAATTGCCTGTATTCTCCACTTCGCAATCCTAGACTGGATTTTAAGATTTTTCTCACCCAGCTCCGAAAGCTTAGGCTTAAGTATCTTCATCATTATTAACGTGATAATTCCGAATACCGCCACAAGAAAAACCATAATTTTCCAGTCTGCTATAAACAGCACCGCACATACAAATACAAATACTATCGCCTCGGACGTAAGGGAAATAAGTGACAGCAGTATTTGGAAAACATTTGGTATATCACTGTCCGTAAGCCTGAATACTGTAGGAATATCGGCATCAAGATAAAATTCATATGGGCGGTTAAGAAACTCCCTTAAAACCTGACTTATGACCTTGTTCCTGTTGTATGCAATAAAACGTGTCTGTTCGTTTGCAAGCAGTAAAAGATAAGCGTTTTTGAATACATATAGACCTATCAAAATAATAAGAAGGGCAATCACAAAGCTTTGAACATCATTAGTATTTAAGATATCCATAGCCAACAAAAACCACTTATTTTCCATTACCTGTTCCGGGTCAAGCAAAACCATTACAACAGGGAGAAGTGCGGAAACGCCGAGGGTTTCCAATATGCCGCCTATAAATATCATCACGCCAAGAACGCATATGTTGATTTTCTGTTTCCTGTCAAGTATATATCTCAGCTTTTTAATAATGTCCATCATTTACCTCTCATTCCATTTCTTATCGAAAAATACTCCCATAATCATAATTAAGATAATATTCTTTTTCTTTTTGGAGCAATTCAAGATAATTATCATTTGTCACTAGTCCGTCGCCATTTGCAATCCATTCTAATATTTTAGAATTAATTTCAGAGCTATAATGCTCCTTATCCCTGTAATTATCCAGATTTGTTATAATATCATATTTATCATTAAAATTATACAGCTTTACATTTGGGCACTGCAACAGTAGCTCTGTGGAGATAAGCTCCGCATCAAACTGCCACATCATCATACCCTCCTGGTTCATAAAATCCCACCAGACTATACTGTAGGGAGTGTAAAATATATAAAATGTGGTATCAGGATATTTACTGACTAAATCCACAAAATTCTGTCTGATATTCTCTGACACCATTTCCTTTGACTCATCATCAAGCCCCGGCTCCATATCAGCCTTTTCCTCCCAGCGGTCATAGCTATCCATAATATACTCATAGCCTGTTTCCTTATCCCATGAGGAGTAATCATCAAAGCTTGTGCTTTCATGCCCCGTCAGCGTCCATAATATATTTGTAAGCACCCCATGATACCAAATATCCTTGTTAAAAACATATGACACGTCATTCCACGGATTATCATCATAGAGATACGTCGGATAATCATTATATGCCGAATAATCCTTATCTCTTATAAGGGAATTAAAATCCATTGTCCAAATAACGTTTTTCACATCATGCCTAGAAAGCGCCCTGTCAAGGTTTTCGGACAGCTCCTTATATGCGGCTCCCGAAAAGCTTTCCTTCACTGCTGTAGCGTCAAATAATTCATCAGCCTCACTTGTCTTAAAATTTTGGGACATAGAGGTTCCAGTTATAATAGTATCATAGTCAAAATGCCTCGATATACCGTCATTTGTATACCTCTCATTATAAAGCCTGTAGGAAACAAATGAAAATGGCTTATGAAAATGAAAATATGGGTCAAATATCCATACTAATAAAAATGCTCCGAAAACAACAGCTATAAGTATGGCAAGACATTTTATAAACCATTTCTTCGCATTAAATTCTTTTTTTTTCATTAAATAAATGCTCCATGTATAGCAAAATAAAATCAGAAGTTAAAATATAAAAATTCGCTTACATCTGACAATGAAAGTATACTCCACATCATCAAAATCACGGTAGCTGCCATCCTCCCTGTACCATACTTTGAAGCTGACGCCTTTTCCTGGGTATTTCTCATAAAAAAGCATCCCAGTAAAACCGCCATTATAAATACAACAAGCGGAATTGAAGGATTAGCCGCAACAAGCGTTCCAAAGCCTGCCCTACATAAAAGCTTTACCTCTATAAGATTGTTAAAAGCCTCTGTAGCCGGCTCAAATACCTGCATATTTCCTGTAACCTTAAGCCTCCCCCAAAGCGTTACCGCCTGGGCTATGGAATCCGCCCTAAACAAGCTCCATGCAAATGTTGCAAAGATAAATGTCAGTATAACACCCACCGCCCTTGGCACCCATTTAAAAAATCTACCAAAAAGCTTATCAAATATATTTCCCAATCCGTTTATAACGCCCCATAAGATAAAGGTCCAGTTGGCTCCATGCCATACACCGCTTACAAGGAACACTATAAGAACATTTACGTATGTCCTAAGCTTTCCCCGTCTGCTTCCGCCTAATGGAATATATACATATTTTGTAAAAAACCTAGTGAGCGTCATATGCCAACGATCCCAAAACTCGGAAATCGAAGCTGCCTTATAGGGTGAATTGAAATTGATAGGAAGCTCTATATTAAACATATATCCAATACCGGATGCCATATCACAGTATCCGCTAAAGTCAAAATAAATCTGAAGCGAATAACAGACCATAACAACTACAACACTCACGGTATTTAAATCGTATATACTATTATAACCTATATTGACAACCTTTGAAAAGGTATCAGCTATAAGTACTTTTTTAGCCAATCCAAGAGCAAAGGTATATATGCCACGGCTAAGATTTTCATAATTTAATCTATGGTTTTTCTTATCCCTAAGCTGTGGGATAAGCTCATTATGGTATACTATAGGTCCTGCTATAAGCTGAGGGAAAAATGACACATATGCACCATATTCCAACAGGCTGTATTTCTCACTTTGCCCCCTATATGAATCTATCACGTACGAAAGCTGCTGGAATGTATAAAAGCTTATTCCAAGAGGAAGCGTAAGACCTAAAAAGCCATAGCCGGTCTTAAATATAGTGTTTACATTCTCAATGAAGAAATCATAATATTTAAAATAAAACAGTATTCCAATATTAAGCACAATCCCAACTATAAAAAAAAACTTTTTAATAATTACCGTTTTACCATTAAAACGATACATAAACTCAACTATGAGATAATTAAGGATAATACTTATTATAAGTATCGCAAGGTATTTTATACTGTTATATCCGTAAAACCACATTGACATCAATATCAGAAAGCCCGTGGCAAGCTTATCAAGCCTTCTATAACGCAATATATAATAACCTATAATAGCTAAAGGAAAAAACAAAAATATAAATATATATGAGTTAAAAAGCATGGCTGCTCCTTTTTCATCTGATTACTGCCTGAGCGGTATAATTACCTTCTCGTAAATTTTTACTGTCAGGGCATATATCTTAGGATTTATCATAAAAAGTCTCATTCTTGCCCTGTCTCCCCTTGAAACTGTATTGTTATCCTTAGAATACACCCTAATGATGTTGTTTTTGTCTGATTTAATCATATCTGCAAGCTTCAATGCACTTTCAGGGCATTTATCACTCATATCAATATAATAAAAAAGCAATCTCCTGTAATAATAATATGACGCCAAATCAGCCATATCCGGTGACACATTATCCCTTATATAAGCAATGTGCTCCCGCCAAAAAGGAAGCTCGTCCTTAAACATACGCTCAGGCTTTGCCACATTCATAATG
The DNA here is from genome assembly GCA_964437435.1 of uncultured Roseburia sp. Taxonomy (GTDB): domain Bacteria; phylum Bacillota; class Clostridia; order Lachnospirales; family Lachnospiraceae; genus COE1. The sequence goes on along the minus strand of CAYTGS010000047.1, from coordinate 4,473 downwards.
CTGTCCTTTCGGTCCAACACATAATGATAAAGGCATAAATCAATATAAACTGCCTTATTTAATTTGCAGAAAGCCTTTGTGGTATACATAATATCCTCGGAGTTTTGCCCCTTTGGAAATACCACTCCCTCAACAAGCTCACGCTTAAAAAGCTTGCTCCATACAGAATTATAAATCAAATATCCGTCACGACCACTAATATAAATCCGCAACAGTTCTTCCCTGTCTAGGACTTCCTCCCTGCCGTCTCCACCGCCTACCGTCCCATCGGCAAACTCGCTAAAATATCTGCATACCGAAAGCTCAGCATTGTTTAAAACACAGGCATTGTACATACGCTCATACATATCCGGCTCTATCCAGTCATCACTGTCAACATAACCAATATAAGCTCCTGTTGCAATCATAAGCCCTGCGTTTCTAGCGTCAGAAAGACCGCCGTTTTCCTTATGAATAACCTTAATTCTATTGTCTTTTAACGCATAATCATCACATATTTGGGGTGAGCTGTCAGCGGAGCCATCATCCACCAATATTATTTCAAGCTCCCTGTATGTCTGGCTTAATATGGACTCAATACACCTTTCCAGATATTTTTCCATATTATAGACGGGAACTATTATCGAAATCAAATCATTCATCTTAGTCTACCATATTCATCTATAATTATCCAGTTTTTCCAATTTATATGAGCAGTCTCGGTGTCAGGCTGTTCATAGTTATCATGCTTAAGAGGACGTATCATAAGCTTATCGGGATTTTTGTTAAGTCTTGCCCCCCATATGCTGAATGTGGAGTTTGCACATATATTGTGCTTGCAATGGCTCATAAGCTCCATGTCATATAAGCTGTCAGTATCTATATTCCAATCTGCCACATACATATTTTCACCCTTAAAATTTGCCTTGGCATACTTAGTATCATCAGAAAATATATAAAATACAGGATTGTCAATCCGCTGTTTAATATATTCCATTGCGGCTTTATAATATTCGTCGGTACATATTCCCATGTATCGTTTTCCATCTGCCACCGTAAGATAATCCTGTCTCCTTAAATGTATGCTTACAGAATTTTCCTTTTCCATTTTTTCCATGGTTTCCAAATTCCTAGGATTACCGCTTATAGGAAATTTTATCTTTTCCTGTAAAAGCGGAATTATATCCTCATAGTACCTTTCACAGCCCCAAAAGCCGTATAGATAAACGTTATCCATATCAAATATTTCAGGCATATATTCGCCCTTTTCGTCCACCTGCCTTGATTTACGTCCAAAAAGCTTTCTCCTGACACGGGATATAAGCTTCATACTGTTGTCAAGGAACAATGTTCTCTCCCTGGGAGTACAGACATCATATTCCAATCCGTCTAGGAGGTCAAGCTCCAGGCTTCTCTGCTCCCTTTCATCTCCGGTGGCTGTCTTATAGGCATATAAATCCAGCTTTACTTCCTTACCAATTGACTTTAGCTTTTCGTACAGTGCATATTGGTATAGCTGATTTCCAAGTCCCCCCATTACATGTATTATTATCATTGTTTATCTCCATTATCCACCTTATTACCACATCTATAAACACATATAACCGCACACAATAACGCAAACACGCTTACCATAGTTCCCCTAAAGGTAAACCAATGGTGTTCATATGAATGTTGTCCTGCAAACATATACCACGCAAAGGGTATGAATGCAATTACAATAAAAGGAATAACATTCCAAAATATATTCTTAAAATCTTTTAGATTTTTTACTAATAAGAGTACTGCAATTACAACGCTTACAAGTATCACAGCCATGTATGGTTTTTCAAAATAAAATTCCACATTTCTAAGCCATGTATGAAGTGTATCTATTTTCTCGCCCTCCTGTATATGTGACGACCTCATTAAAATCTGTGAAAATGCATTCGCAATGACATTATCGCCCAAAACCACAGTACTTAAAACCCATTTTCCAAGCCACATGGCTCCATAGCCAAATCCCCAGCTTATAGCTGCAAGGATTATATATTTAAGCCTTGAGAAAACTTCCTTTGGATTGTCAGTCCTGCCCTTTAAAAGCATAAGACACACTAGGGGCAGTCCCAACGAAGCTATCGGATATGTCAACAAATCGCAATAGCTCGTGACCATTCCCAAAATCTGAAAATACAAAAACATAAATCCACGTTCCTCTATGATCTTATATTTCACGATTAAGACCAATGCCCCTATATTGGCTATATAAAAGACTATCGAAAACTGTATAGACAAAGGCACTACTACAGGCATAATAAACAAAACTGATATCAGATAGCCAAAAGCCTCCATGCCATATTCCCTTTTATTAAGGCTCAAAAACACCAACGCAACCAGCAATGTCTCCAATATAATATTTATAACCCTCAAATCAGCATAATTAAACACAAGAAATAATGGTTTTAAAAGCACAAGATATCCGTGCCAATAGCGGGCATAGCTTTCAGTTGTATAACCTGCTTCACCTGATGAATATTTAACCAGCGCATCCAAGGGTCCTTCACCGTACTCAGCCCTTGTACAGCTAAGCGCTTTTTCCCATATGGATTGGCTGTCATTGTCAAATATGGCATTTCCAACCATCCAAGAGTCGGTATAATTGTCAAGCTGGGTACTTATATAACCGGGTATTACACGGTGGTATTCCCTCTCGTTATCAAATACGTTTACAGACTGGCTTATATTATTCCTCATGGTTTTTGTGGGAAGTAGGTATACAAGCAATAAAAGTATATAACCCAACGCAATACCCGCTATCAGAAGCAGTAATGCTTTTATTAAGTTTTTTATCACATTTTTCCCTGTTTTCATGCTTCCAGCTAACCTTTTACTTTTTCATAAGATATAATTTTGCCGTAGTGTCAACCACAGGCTCCACGCTGTATCCCAATTCCACAAACGTATCAACAAGCGTATTCCACTGACCTGTCACCACATACATTTCATCCGGAATATTGCCATTATAGGTTTCGTTAAGATAGTCATACCATACCTGAATATCCTTTTCGGAATATGTCTCAACCTTATCGTTGTATTCTATATTTTCCCACTGGGTCTCATCATAATTCTCATTATGTGTAAAATAATATACGAACCCATACCTCTGGTGAAAATCAAGGAGCGTCGGAATTTCATATCCCTCATCATCAAACCATACGGAAACCACTGTCCTTAAATCCATCTTTCCCCAATGGTTGCTAACACGGTAATCACCATAAATACAATAAAGCAATGCCATAAATATAAGTGCTATCCGGTAAAAATTCCCAAGCTTTTTTCCAAGTACGACGCCAAACTCATACAAGGACACAAATATCAGGGCAAACCAAAACGGAAGCAGGAAAAGATTATATCTATTTCCGTACCAGCCATACGCATATATGTTGAGCTTGGTCACTGCATAGTATAAAATATATGAAAATACATTACACCAGAAAAAGCCACGCAAAACCTTTTTTTCTGTCTTTACAAGGGTGTATCCCATAATAATTCCAATGACAACCATTGCAATTATTATAAGGCTTCCTATTTTCTCCCAATCCCTGTCAATATCTATTGCAAAAAACCTGAACACACACATAAGCGAGTTTAGGAAATCCCCAAATATGCTTCCCTTTTCGATTATTATCTCACCCTCAGAGAAAAGGGTTGAGACATGGTTTGTGGACTGGGGAATTATATAGAAAACCACAAGGGATAATCCCCCCACAGCCACAGAAAGCACATACGCCAAGCTGCATATGCCTATAAGCTTTTTGTCCTTATTCCTAAATACCTGTACAAGCACATACAAAGCAAAGGGAACCACCACAAATACAGCCCCATATTGGGTAAACACTGCCAAAATACACAGTGCCACAAACGATGCAATACGCTTTGCCGTCACTTTATCATGAAGCGTCAAAAATACATATATAAGCCACATCAATATCATAATCAGCATTGAATATTCCGATGCCTCTTTGAGATAATACTGCACTATATAAATACTGGAAAAAATAATAACGGAGAAAGCTGCCGCATACCTGCTGCAAAGCTTTCGGATAATAAAATATAAACCGACTACCGCCCCAAATCCAAATACAACACTTGAGAAACGATACCACCATTCCCCCTCATTAACCATAAGCCACAAGCACATTACCCAGTTATACAGCGGTGGCTGCTGCTGTATATATGCCATACGTTCATACATTGTAGCATATTCCGTAACACCACGAATAGCACCCCTTACAGGAATGGAGCAATAAAACTCCATGGCTTCATCCTGCCAGATAGGTGCCGTAGTTAACTTATATAATGCCATTATCCAATAATATATAAATGCCACACCTGCCGTAAACCACTCCGGCAGTCGTATTTTACAAGTATGCTTCATAAAATCTCCCAATATGGTTTACTTAAAAAGATTGATAACAAGCTTAAGTCCATACTTTACATACTGCACAAAAATAC